>CAKRNW010000028.1 GCA_934371505.1 uncultured Lachnospiraceae bacterium | reverse complement strand
AGGTGGTGCGCCTAATGGTACGGTACGTGTTTCTTAAGGATATGATTGGTTACCGTAAAGGGTATTACATCCGTGAAACTGGGAAAACTTTTAAAGACAGGTGATCCGTCTTCTTTTCCTCTTTTCAGGTACGGGAAAATTATAGAATAGCATTTATGAAAAATATCGATTATAATAAAGGAGAATATTTTGGAATGAATCCAATCATAGAACAGATCAGTAAAATTGGCATAGTACCCGTCATCACACTGGATGATACACAAGATGCCGAACCACTGGCTCAGGCGCTGATACGTGGCGGACTTGCATGTGCAGAGGTAACTTTCCGTACAGACGCAGCAGAGGAAACGATCCGAATCATGGCGCAAAAATTTCCTGACATGCTGGTGGGGGCAGGAACGGTTCTGTCTGTAGAACAGGCAGATCAGGCAATGGAGGCCGGTGCAAAGTTTATTGTCAGCCCGGGCTTTCAGGAGGAAGTGGTCAGACATTGTCTGGAAAAAGGATATCCGGTACTGCCAGGTATCTCCAATCCCTCTGAGGTTGGAAAGGCCATGGATCTGGGGGTGGATGTGGTGAAATTTTTCCCCGCAGAGCAAAGCGGAGGCATCGCCATGATTAAAGCAATGGCGGCACCCTATTCCAAAATGAAATTCATGCCTACAGGCGGAATTTCTGCAAAAAATCTTCGGGATTATCTTGATTTTAATAAAATAGTGGCTTGTGGCGGAAGCTGGATGGTGGAAAAGAACCTGATGTCTGCCGGACAGTTTGACCGGATTGAAGAAATGACCAGAGAAGCAGTAGCAAGTATGCTGAGCTTTGAAATTGATCTGCTGGGAGGTCTGGAACAGAGTAAAGTCACAAAACAGCCTGACATGAGAATTTTCACAAAGGATATGCGGCGGGCAATCTATCATCTGGAAAATAAAGGAGCAAAATTTGATTATGATTCCTGCGTCCGCGATGAGAAAGAGAATATCATGGAAATTTGTCTGAAAGATCAGCCGGGTGGATATACCTTGTGTCTGGTGCAGAGATAAGGAGTAAAAGGCTATGGATTTAAAGATAAGACCTTCGGAAGAATGTAGATATGATGCCGTATCACTAGGTGAAGTGATGCTGCGCCTGGATCCGGGAGAGGGGCGTATTCGTACAGCGAGACAGTTCCGTGCCTGGGAAGGCGGTGGAGAATACAATGTGGTAAGAGGTTTATGCAGGTGTTTTGGAATGAAAACCGGCGTAATTACAGCGTTTGCAGATAACGAAGTGGGCAGGCTGATGGAGGATTTTATTCTCCAAGGGGGCGTGGATACATCCCTGATTAAGTGGATGCCTACAGATGGAATCGGCAGAATCTGCAGAAATGGATTGAACTTTACAGAGCGTGGCTTTGGAATCCGCGGTGCAGTGGGATGTTCAGACCGTGCCAATACGGCGATTTCCCAGACAAAACCGGAAGATTTTGATTTTGATGATATTTTTGGCAGGCAGGGAGCCAGATGGCTTCACACCGGCGGAATCTATGCGGCATTATCGGAACAGTCCTGTGAGACAGTTCTGGCAGCAATCAAAACAGCGAAAAGATACGGGACGATCGTTTCCTACGATTTGAATTACCGTCCCTCCATGTGGAGTGCCATTGGGGGGCTGGAAAAGGCACGGGAAGTGAATAAGGAAATTGCCAAGTATGTGGATGTCATGATCGGAAACGAGGAGGACTTCACTGCCTGCCTGGGTTTTGAAATTGAAGGTAACGATGCGAACTTAAAAGAACTGAATCTGGATGCTTACAAGAAGATGATCAATGAAGCTGCAAAAACCTATCCGAATTTTAAAGCAGTGGCAACCACGCTTCGGGAGGTAAAAACAGCGACTGTCAATGATTGGAGTGCGATCTGCTGGGCAGATGGGGAAATCTATAAGGCAAAAGACTATAAGGGTCTGGAAATCATGGATCGTGTAGGTGGTGGAGACTCTTTTGCCTCAGGATTAATCTACGGTCTCATGACTACAGCAGACATTCAGCTGGCAGTAGATTATGGGGCAGCGCACGGTGCCCTTGCAATGACGACTCCGGGAGATACAACAATGGCGAGTAGAAAAGAAGTGGAAGCAGTCATGGACGGAGTGGGCGCAAGAGTGCAGCGTTAAAAAATAAAAAGGAAACTTGCAGGAAATGGGATATCATGTAAAACCAATGGTAAGTATTATTGTTCCTGTCTATAATGCTCAGGATTTTATAGAACGGTGTGTGGACAGTATTCTGCAGCAGGAGTACACTAATTTTGAATTGCTTCTACTGGATGATGGAAGCACGGACCGTTCCGGAGAGATCTGCGACAGGTACGCAGAGGCAGATAAAAGAGTCTGTGTCATCCATAAGGAAAACAGTGGTGTGTCGGACACAAGAAATCTGGCTCTGGATCGTGCGAAAGGAAACTATATACAGTTTGTGGACAGCGATGACTGGATTGCAGCCGACGCCACCCGGCTTTTTGTGGAAACTGCGGAGAGCACCCGGTGTGATATGGTCATCTGCGATTTCTACCGGGTGGTAGGTGAGCGGGTGTCCCACAAAGGCGACATTAAGGCAGAAGGCCTGCTGACTATGGAGGAATTTGCCGGATATATGATGGAAGACCCGGCTGATTTTTATTATGGAGTTCTGTGGAATAAATTTTATCGTAACGAGATTATAAAGAAGCACAATCTGCGAATGGATCATTCCATCAGCTGGTGTGAGGACTTCATGTTTAATCTGGAGTATCTGCGCTATGCGGAGCATGTCTGCCCGATTCATAACCCCTTGTATTACTATGTGAAACGCAAAGGCTCTCTGGTAAGTCAGGGACTCAGCTTGTCCAATACCATCAAGATGAAACGGGATGTTTTTTCCTATTATAATAACTTCTACAAACATGTTTTTGATGAGGAACAATATGAGAAAAACCGTCTGCAGGTCTATAAATTTCTGGTGGATTCTGCAAGTGATGGCACCGTGATGCCTTCCCTTCTGCCCGGGGCATGGAAACTGGGAGAAGAGCAGAAAAAAGATAAGCCCAAGTATGCGGGACGGGATATTCATGCCACGTTGCAGCAGCTGCGGCAGATTATTGCCATTGCGGACTGTGGTTCCATGAACGAGGCATCCAAGCGGCTTTTCATTTCACAGCCTACCCTTTCTGCGGCAGTGAAAGAATTGGAAAAAGGTCTGGGAATTACCATTTTCATGCGTTCCAACCGGGGGATAGTTATCACCCCGGAGGGCGAGGAATTTCTGGGCTATGCCAGAGCGGTGGAAGAGCAGTTTAGTCTTCTGGAAGCACGCTATAGTGTCAATGGTCCGGTAAAGAAAAAATTCTCTGTGTCCATGCAGCACTATTCCTTTGCGGTGGAGGCGTTTATTGCCCTTGCCCGCCAGTTTGGCATGAATGAGTACGAATTTGCGGTGCGGGAGACCCGGACAGCAGAAGTCGTTGAGGATGTAAAGAACCAGAAAAGTGAGATTGGCGTTCTCTATCTCAATGAGTTTAACAAAAAAGTCATCAGCAAAATTTTGCGGGAGGCAGAGTTGGAATTTGTCCGTCTCTTTGACTGCCAGATTTATGTGTATATGAGCCGGAAAAATCCATTAGCTGAGAAGGAAATGGTGAGCTTTGAACAGCTGCAGGAGTATCCCTGCCTTTCCTTTGAACAAGGAGATTTGAATTCTTTCTACTATGCGGAGGAAGTGTTAAGCACCTACGACTACCGCCAGATTATCAAGGCAAACGACCGCGCCACCATGTTAAATCTCATGGTAGGACTCAACGGCTATACCCTGTGCAGCGGCATTATCTGCCAGGAATTAAACGGTGATGAATATATTGCAGTGCCTTTAGACACCAGTGAAACCATGACCATCGGCTATATTAAGAAGAAAAAACTTCCTCTCAGTTCTCTGGGTGAGCAGTATATCCAGGAATTGAGAAAATATGAAAATAAAGTGCTCTAGTTATAGGAGAAATTTATAACTGGTTCAAAAAAATAAGAATTAACACTTTTCCTATAGAAATGGTATGATATGGACAGTGAAAGAAAACAACCAAGCAAATTAGGAAAGGAAATGAACCCATGAGCAATTTAAAAGACAGATCTTTAAAATTTGAAACCTTACAGTTACACGTTGGACAGGAGGAGCCGGATCCGGTAACCGATGCGAGAGCCGTTCCCATTTACCAGACATCTTCCTTTGTATTCCGTAATTCCCAGCATGCTGCAGACCGTTTCGGTTTAAGAGATGCAGGAAATATCTACGGCAGACTGACCAATCCCACCGAGGATGTATTTGAACAGCGTATTGCAGCTTTAGAGGGCGGTGTGGCAGCACTGGCAGTAGGAAGTGGCGCAGCAGCCGTAACCTATGCCATCGAGAATGTGGCACTGGCAGGTGATCATATTGTAGCAGCCAAGAACATTTACGGAGGCACTTACAACCTGTTGGCACATACCCTGGTAGATTTCGGTGTAACCACCACCTTCGTAGATCCTTTTAATTTGGAAGAGGTTGAGGCAGCTATCCGGGACAACACTAAAGCACTTTACATTGAAACCTTGGGAAATCCCAACTCTGAGGTTGTTGATATTGAGGCATTTGCAAACCTGGCACATAAACATGGACTGCCCCTGTTAGTAGATAACACTTTTGCAACCCCTTATCTGGTTCGCCCCATTAAGTACGGTGCCGATATTGTCATTCATTCTGCAACTAAATTTATCGGTGGACACGGAACCACCATCGGCGGTGTGATTGTGGATGGCGGACACTTCGACTGGGGAGCATCCGACAAGTTCCCCCAGCTGACTGAGCCCAATCCCAGCTACCATGGTATCAGCTTTGTACAGGCAGCAGGTGCAGCCGCTTATATTACCAGAATCCGTGCCATTCTTTTGAGAGATACCGGAGCAACCATTTCTCCGATTCACTCCTGGATTTTCTTACAGGGGCTGGAGACCTTATCCCTCCGGGTAGAGCGTCATGTGGAGAATGCACTGAAGGTTGTAGAGTTTTTGCAGAAGCAGCCTGCAGTAGAGAAGGTAAATCATCCGGCAGTAAGCAGTGACCCGTCCCAGAAAGCCCTGTATGAGAAATACTTCCCCAACGGCGGCGGCTCCATCTTTACCTTTGAAATCAAGGGAGATGCCAAGAAGGCACAGGCCTTTATTGATCATCTGAAGCTGTTCTCCCTGCTGGCAAATGTGGCAGATGTGAAGTCTCTGGTGATCCATCCGGCATCCACTACCCATGCAGAGTTAAACGAGCAGGAGCAGACAGATCAGGGGATCAAACCCAACACCATCCGTCTCTCCATCGGAACCGAGAATATTGATGATATTCTGTTCGACTTACAGGAAGCATTTGATGCAGTGAAGTAGAAAAAAACGAATTGAGAAAAATAAACGCCAGCCGGGTTATGACCGACTGGCGTATGTTATGATATAGGAAAATTTCCAACTATGCCAGATACCGGAACACAAAGATAAAGTGGCAGATACTTCCGGCGAGGACAAAAAGGTGGAAGATTTCGTGGCTGCCAAAATTTTTGTGAAGCTGGTTAAAGAGGGGCAGCTTCAAGGCGTAGATAATGCCGCCTACGGTGTAAATGACGCCGCCGGCAAAAAGCCAGCCAAAGGCCGCCGCAGGGAGGGTTTCCATAAGCGGTTGGAACACCAGCACGCAGAGCCATCCCATGGCAATGTAAAGAATGGAAGAAAACCACTTCGGGCAGTAGACCCAGAAACCTTTGATAATCATACCGACGATAGCCACACCCCACACAAGAGCAAGCAGGGGATAGCCCAGATTTTCGCCCAGGGCAATGACGCATACCGGGGTGTAAGAGCCGGCAATCAGTACGAAAATCATCATGTGATCCATCTTTTTGCAGATGCGTTCCAGCCTGCCGCCGATGCTGATGGAGTGGTATAAGGTACTGGCACCATAAAGCAGAGTCATGCTGCTGATAAAAATGGCGCAGGACCAGAAAATCATGCCGGTGCCGGACAGACCTGCCTTAATTAAAAGAGGAACGGCGGCGATGATGGATAGCATCATGCCGATAAAATGAGTGAATGCACTCCAGGGCTCCCGAATTGTAATCTGTAACATAGCAAAACCTCCATTTTCCATTTCCCAAAGTAATTTTAATAATGTAGTTTCAAAAACTACATATAAGATAAGTAAATACTACATCACAAAGTATATACTGTCAATGGAAAAATTATAAAGATTCCAACCAATCCCTGTGGATTTTATAAAGCATCGGAAGTATAATAAAAAATATGGGTATTGAACCGATTGGGAAATAAGCATAGTGGGGGAAACAAGGAACATGACAGAATCTATCGAGCAGATTAACCAGAATCTCTGGGAATCCCTGGCATACGACATGAAATTCAACATGGAACTATGGTATCTGGGAGAAATCCAGGGCTATAACATCCTGGCGAAATTCTATATCAATATGTCAGATGAAAAAATCGTCCGCTCCTCCGTGGAAGATAGACTACAGCTGGGGGAAGTACACACCTACGAGGAACTGCTGGACAGCGTTGCAGGGCAATGTGGGCAGCAGACCTCCAGGGAACAGGTGCGGGAGATATTTCCGGCAAAACAGCTGCTGGAATTTTATAAAAAGGGACAGGATCGCAGAGTGACGGAGTGCCAGTGCAGGATGCAGGATGGAACCTACCGCTGGGTAAGGCTCACTGCCAAACTGCGGCAGGATACAGAGCATGGCGATATCATGGCCTTATTCTATATTCATGATGTGGACCGGAGTCATATCCGTAAGAGCGTTGTAAAAGCAATTATGAATTACCGGTACGATTTTTTTGGAATTTTGAATGTGGAGACCGGTTTCTTTAATTATATGGCACCGGATAAGGATGAAACAGAACTGACCATTCATCATGGTGTCTATCAGGAGTACATTGCTGCCAGTCTTGAGAAACGGCGGAAATACTTTGCCACGGAAAAAGACTATCAACGGATTCGCCCGGTGATGGAAATCGACTATCTGAAAAAAATGCTGGAAAATCATCCCACGTATGAATTTGATATTGAGGAATGGGACGAGCAGCATAAGAAATTACATATTTACCATGAACGGTTTCGATATATGGATGCGGACAAGGAACAGATTCTCTTTGGGCGGATGGACATGACGGACACGGTGGCGGAGGAGCGGAAACAGAAAGAACTGGTACAGCAAATGCTCAAGGAAGCAGAATCCGCACTGGAAGTAAAAAACCGGTTCATGGCATTGATCAGTCATGATATCAGAACCCCTCTCAATGCCATTATGGGAATGGCACAGCTTCTGGAACTGGATCCAAGCAAGAAAAACGTGCAGGAGTGTATTCAGACGATACGGGACTCCGGAAATTTCCTGCTGGGACTGATTGATGATATTCTGGATGCATCCCGTATGGAAAAGGGTGGTTTCAAACTGGAAGAGGAACTGGAAACCATAGAGAATTTTGAACGCCTGACCAGGATCAATATCAAGCCCATGATGGATGCCAAAAAACAGAATTTTTATATGGATATGGCGTGCGGATTTAATACGGTCATGGTGGACGGAAAGAGATTTAACCAGTTGTTCTTCAACCTGTTAAGCAATGCATCCAAATACACGCCCGAAGGCGGGCATATTTCCTTTACTTCGCAGGCATTGCGCAAGGAAGGATGTGTGGTGTGGATCAGATTCCGGGTAAAAGACGATGGAATCGGCATGTCACGGGAATTCATGGAACATGCTTTTGAGTCTTTTACCAGAGAGCGAAAAAATGAAGAGAGCGGTATTAAAGGCAGCGGTCTTGGACTTTCCATTGCCAAGGAAATTGTGGATGCCATGCAGGGACAGATTACCATTCAAAGCGAAGTGGGAGCCGGCACGGAATTCATTGTAGATCTGCCATTGAAACCGGTGTCACCGGAAAGGAAAGAGGAACAGCCTGAGATCAGGACAGAACTTGACACAGAGAAACTGCAGGGCAAACGGGTTCTTTTGGTAGAAGATAATCTGGTGAACTATAAGATTGCAAAAAAATTTCTGGAATATGTAAATATGGAAGTGACCCGCGCTGATAACGGAGAAATGGGGGTTCGTGCCTTTCTGGAATCTCAACCGGGACATTTTGATGTGATTCTGATGGATATTTTCATGCCGGTGATGGACGGACTGGAGGCAGCAAGAGAGATCCGGGCATCGGGGCGCCCGGATGCCGGATCCATACCCATTATAGCCATGACAGCGAATGCCTATGAGGAAGATCGGAAGCGCTCCAGAGAGGCGGGAATGAATGGACACATTACAAAACCCATCAGCAAGAATTTCCTGTACAAAACCTTATTGGAAGTGGTCTGACCAAGTACGGCATTCCTGTAGCTGGAATACCAGACAGTTGAAATAAAGAGTGGAATCATGGTATGATGGAGCGGAAAAAGTGAACAGAGGGGAAAGCATCTTGCAGAAGCTTAAAGCCTATAAGAAACGGATATTTGATATTATTCAAATCGGAAACAGGAGTGATACCGTGAGCCTGTTTTTTGATCTGCTGATTACCGTTGTTATCGTATTCAATATTTCCGTCTGCTTTTTGCAGACTTTTGATCAGGCAACAGCCTACACAAAGCTTTTTGACGAGATAGAGTCGGTTACGATTTTCATTTTCGTGGCGGAATATGCACTGCGGCTGTGGACGGCAGAATATTTATATCCCAGAAGCAAAAAAGGGATGGCTGTGTTGAAATTTATTGGCTCTTTTTATGGAGTCATCGATTTACTCAGTTTCCTGCCTTATTTTCTACCCTTTTTCTTCCCCAGTGGGGCAGTGGTGTTCCGGATGCTCCGGGTGGTGCGGATTTTCCGGCTGTTCCGCATCAACGCAAGCTACGATGCTTTTAATGTGATTACAGATGTCTTAAAGGACAAAAAAGACCAATTGTTCAGTTCCATTTTTCTGGTTTTGATTCTCATGCTGGCATCCTCTTTATGCATGTATGGTCTGGAACACGATGCCCAGCCGGACAAGTTTGCCAATGCCTTTTCCGGCATCTGGTGGTCCATGTCCACTCTGCTGACGGTGGGCTACGGAGATATTTACCCGGTGACCTTAGGCGGGCGTCTGATGGCGATTGTCATTTCTTTTCTGGGTGTGCTGATGGTGGCGATTCCTACTGGTATTATCAGCGCAGGTTTCGTAGAATATTACACCAAAATCAAGGGTGGCATGTACCTCACCCATGAGGCAGATTTTATTACCTTGGATATTTCTCCGGAGCATCCCTATGTGGGAAAACGAATCCGGGAGGTGGAACTGCCTCAGGGTTTGTACCCGGCGGTGTTACTGCGGGGCAGGGATGTGAACACCACTTACCCGGAGTTAGTTTTGCAGGCAGGGGACTGTCTGGTGCTCGCCACCACCAGTACCCGGCAGATTAACGCCGCACTGGAGGAGGTTTCTCTGGAAAGCGGACATTCCTGGGTGGGACAACAGATTCGTGAACTGGATATTTCCAGACAGACCTTTTTACTGAGCATCAAGCGGAAAAACCGGATAATCAAACCGGAGGGAAATATCCAGCTAAAAGAAGGAGATATGGTGCTGTTACTGCACCGGAAACAATTAGAGGACTAAGCTGAAAGAGAGGGAAATGGAACATGCAGACTTTGCCCTGTATACCGTAAAAGTGGCATTACATACCGATAAAGGTGATCAGAAAAAAGACTACCGCATCGGACTGCGTACTCTGACCATCAGCCGGGACAAGGATGAGTGGGGCGAGGAGTTTTGCTTCCAGGCCTTAAAGAAAGAGGACATCTGGAACACAGAAAAGGAAATGACCCTGGAGGAGCTGGAAAAGCAGCTTATCTGCACCAGCTTACGGGACAGCTTTTCGGAAAGGACAGGAAAATGAATCAGTTAATTTTTTTAAATCCGGTATTAAAACACAACATCTGGGGAGGCACCAGACTGCGGGAGGAATTCGGCTACCAGGTGGAGGGCGATGACATCGGTGAGTGCTGGGGAATTGCCGCTCATCCCAGTGGAGACTGCACCGTAAAGGGGGGCAGCTTTGACGGAAAAAAATTGTCTGCACTATGGAGAGAACAGCCGGAACTCTTTGGCGGAAAGACTGGGAAAACCTTCCCGCTGCTCATTAAAATTATCGATGCAAAGGATGATTTGAGCATTCAGGTACATCCCGATGATGCCTATGCAAAAGTGAACGAGAACGGCTCCCTGGGTAAGACGGAATGCTGGTATATCCTGGACTGTAAGGAGGATGCCACTCTGGTCATCGGACACAATGCCCGCACCAGAGAGGAGTTAAAGGAAATGATTGAGGAGGGACGGTGGAGCGACTTCATCCGTCAGATTCCCGTGAAGAAAGGGGACTTTATCCAGATTGACCCCGGTACGGTTCATGCGATTAAAGGGGGAATCCTTTTGCTGGAAACCCAGCAGAACAGCGATATTACCTATCGTGTCTATGACTATGACCGTCTTTCCAACGGAAAGCCCAGAGAACTCCATATCCAGAAAAGCATGGATGTCATACAGGTGCCTGCCAAATCTGTGGAGGACAGTGTGTTGCATACCGCAGGTGCACCGGAGAACCAGTGGAAAATGCTCTATGAATGTTCTTATTATAAGGTATTCCATCTGGCAGTGAGTGGCAGTGTAAAAGTGGAGCGGGAGGCACCCTTTTATCTCATGAGCGTGGTAAAAGGAGAAGGAACCCTGAACGGAACAGCCCTTCATAAAGGAGATCATTTTATTGTACCGGCAGGTTTCGGAACCATGGACTTTGAAGGAACGATGGAATTGATTGTGTCCACAATTTAGATTTTGGTGTTTGTATCGGATATTTTGATAAACCGAGGGGACAATATAGAAAAAGAGAAAGGCAGGAGTATTCTATTGAAAAAAATTTTAGCAATGTTATGTGCAGGGGCATTACTTACCGGTATGCTCACCGGCTGCGGAAACAACAGTAACGGAGATAAGGTTCAAAATACAGAGAATCCATTCGCAGACAAAGAACTGGCAGATGTGATTAATGAGATCTACGATACCACAGGGGAGATAGATGTCTATGTAGGAGAACCAGAAGAAGTGGATGAGAGTATGATATCTTACGACATCGGAACCGAGGATTTGACCGGGATTGCGCAGGTGGTGGCTTCGGAACCTATGATGAGTTCCATCCCTTATTCCCTGTGTCTGATCCGTGTGGAGGACGGCGCAGATGTGAAGGATATCCGTCAGCGTATTTTTGATGGGGCAAACCCGAGAAAGTGGATTTGTGTGGAGGCGGAGAAAGTAACCGTGAACAATGCGGGAAATGTAATCTTGCTACTGATGGCAGACAAAGACATTGAAGAGACCGTCTACAATGCCTTTGTGAAAGTTGCCGGAGGAAATGTGGGAGAGCAGTTAATCCGCTAGCTTAAGAACGTGTGCGCAGACCAACCGCCTGCGCATACTGCTGTGCGTGACGGTTTTCTACCAGAGCACGGTCATAACCAATCAGCCCGTGATTGTGCCAGGGATCATTGAAATAGTAGACCTCATCATCGTAGCCTACTAAAAGCAGGCAGTGCTCATTGTTTTTCCATGTGAAATCCTCCCCGGTGGAGATTAGTTTCCAGGTAGGACCGGGAACCGCCTCCTGCATATCCAGGGTAGCCCAGAAGATAACCGGCATATCCTGGTCGATGTAACGGGTCAGCAGTTTTTGTATGGGAGTGCCGGTTTCGTCATGGATGGTATAACGGTCGGACACGATGCCGGACAGTGCCTTGATGATGGCTCCGGCATAGCAGCCGTAGGAGCCTTTTTCATTATTATAAGGGCTTCCGATGAAATATTCCTGAGGATCAGGACCGTAGAAATAGCCGTCCCGAAACTCAAAATCGTGGCGGGACAGATGATTGTCGATGAAATCCTCAGGAGTGATGGGGTAGCCCAGATACTGTAACAGCATCACCGTGGAAATACTTTCACATCCTGTGGGATAGGGGTTGGTCTGGTCGATGTAGGGAGCGGTTATGATTTTTTCTGCCATAGAGTAAAATGTCCTTTCGTGAATCGTTGCAATTATTGTAAAAATCTTGCAATATAATAGGAAGTATAACATACAAATAAGGAGATTTACATAATGAAAATCATTGATATGCATTGTGATACCATTGCGGAAATCTGGTATTCCCAGAAAAATGTAGCTGCGGGAAAGGCAGCAGTCTGTAAAAATCTGCGGGAAAATGACCTGCAGCTTGATTTAATGAAAATGAAAAAAGGGGATTATCTGCTCCAGAATTTTGCCATGTTTGTCAATCTGGAACGGAAGGAAAATCCCTTTGAATCCGTGATGCAACTGGTGGATGTGTTTTACACAGAAATGGAAAAAAATAAAGATCTCATCGGTGTGGTGAAAAATTATGCAGATATTGAAGCTAATATGCAGGCGGGTAAAATGTCTGCCATGCTCACCGTAGAAGAAGGAGGAGTCTGCAAGGGAGAAATTCCTTTTCTGCGGGATTTATACCGTCTTGGTGTGAGGATGATGACACTGACCTGGAACCATGAAAACTCTTTGGCATATCCTAATAATGTGCCAGGGGACGGAGAAACGGTGTTTCCCTACGAACCGGATATGTCCAGAGGATTAAAGGAAAAAGGTTATGCTTTTATTGAGGAGATGGAACGGCTGGGAATCATCATTGATGTGTCCCATCTGTCGGATGCGGGCTTTTATGATGTGTATGAGCATACCGGTAAGCCCTTCGTGGCCAGTCATTCCAATGCCAGAGCATTGTGTGGACACTGCCGCAATCTTACGGATGATATGATTCGTAAACTGGCAGAGCGGGGTGGGGTCACCGGACTGAATTATTGCTGCAGTTTCCTCATGGAACCGGACGAGAACGGTCATGTCCAAAGCCGGGTGGCCAAAATGGCAGAGCACGCGAAACATCTGGAAAAAGTGGGGGGCATAGACTGCATCGGTTTAGGTTCTGATTTTGACGGAATCGGCGGCGATTTGGAAATGAAGGACGCCTCCATGCTGCCTCTTTTGGTGGATGCACTGCAGAAAGCAGGATTCCATGAGAGCGAAGTGGACAAAATTTTGTATAAAAATGTACTTCGGGTGTATAAAGAAGTGCTTTAGTCAAGAAAAAAACCTTGTATAATCAAAACCCACAGTGTATAATGGTATACAATTATATGGGAGAGATAGTTACAATGGCGTAGCTGGAAAAGATACGCCATCTTTTTATCTCTTGTGTATAATGAAAATGCTCTGACGAGGAGGAAAAGTTATGAAGAAAAAATGTCTTGCGCTGCTTTTGACAGCAGCAATGACGGTGACTGCTCTTTCCGGATGTGGAAGCAGCAGTACCGGTACTGGAGAAACCACAGAAGTTTCTGACAGCAGCAATGGCGGAGAGGCTTCCGGCGAGGCGGTTTACAATGTGTTGTATTCCGGCGAGGTTTCCACACTGAACTACCTGACCACCAGTAATTCCAACGAGCAGTCCATCGGTGCCAATGTCATTGATACGCTGGTTGAGTATGACAGCTATGGTGAGATTCAGCCCAGCCTTGCAACGGAATGGAGTTACGATGAGGCCAGCTTAACCTGGACTTTCCATATCAGAGAAGGTCAGAAATGGGTGGACAACAACGGAAACGAAGTCGCTGACCTGACAGCACAGGATTTCGTGGATGCCATGAAATATGTACTCACTCCCGAAAACGGAAGTTCCACCAGCAGCGGTCTGTTCGGACTGATTGCCAATGCAGAGGAGTACTACAATGGTTTAGCCGGTGAAGAAGGCTATGCACCCATCGACTTTGAGGAAGTTGGCGTAAAGGCAGTGGATGCCAACACCTTACAGTACACCCTGGCAGGAGAGTGCCCGTATTTTCTTTCCACTCTGACTTATATGTATTTTATGCCGGCTTACGGGCCACAGCTTGAGGAGCAGGGTGTCAATTTTGCAACCAGTGCAGACACCATGTATTACTGTGGTGCGTTCTACATTTCCGCTTATGAACCTCAGGTACAGATGGTGATGAGCAAAAACCAGAGCAACTGGGATGCAGAGCATGTTTACATTGATAAAATCCAGAAAACCTACAATGCAGAGGCATCTACCATCGGTGCGGAGATGGCAAAGCGTGGCGAGATTGACTACACCACACTGGGTGCGGATGTAGTGGACGCATGGTTAAGCGACCCGGCAACCGAAAATATGGTCAGCATGAACCGTCCGAAAGTAGATTACGCATATTTCTACTGCTTTAACTTCAATGTGAAGAAGTTAAATGAGGACTTCTACCGCGATGGAATGGAAGGCTACAGCATTGCAGATGAGTATGAGCCCTGGAACTGGGAAATTGCAGTGAACAATGAGAATTTCCGTCAGTCCATCATGCATGCAGTGAACCGTTACTCCACCGTATATGTGACCACCGGTGACCATGCGAACCCGGATGACTACATCCAGAACACCATTACCCCTCAGGACTTTGCCATTGATACTGATAACGGCAAGGATTACACTGAGGAGGCTGCTTTTACTGATATTCTTTCCAAGGATTTCTACGATGAAGCAGCAGCAAAAGAGTATAAAGAAAAGGCAGTGGAAGAGCTGACTGCACAGGGCGTTACCTTCCCTGTGAAGATGCTGGTAAAATACAACCCCAGCACGACCAACTGGGAGGATCAGTGTATCGTATTAGAGCAGCAGTTAGAGAACGTACTTGGTTCTGATTACATCGATGTTATCGTTGAGGCAGGTCCTTCCGAGAACTTCCTTACCGATGTACGTCGTTCTTCCGACTACATGTTCTTACTGTGTAACTGGGGTGCAGACTATGCAGACCCTGAGACCTGGACAGATCCTTTCTATCAGTCCCAGAATGATGACGGCACTTACAATCGTGGCATGAGATATGCATATCTGGCTTATGCAATTACCGATGATACAGATTCTGCAGATACTGTAAAAGAGTATTTCAGCCTGGTAGAGAAGGCAAAGGCAATCACCAATGATATTCCTGCCCGTTACACTGCATTTGCAGAGGCAGAGGCATATCTGATTGACCATGCACTGGCAATCCCCTATGGTGTTACCGTATCTGACTTCGTAGTAAGCCACTTAAATCCCTGGGAAGGTCAGTATGCACCTTTCGGTGTATCTCTCCAGCGTTACAAAGGTCAGAACCTGTTAGACCACGCACTTTCCATGGATGAGTTCAATACATCCGCAGCAGAGCATCAATAAAACCCAAAAGAAAAGATACAGAAAAACAGGCGGGTGGCGTAACTGCCACCTGCCATTTCCTGTCTTATGATAAGCATAGAACATGTTTTCTGTTTTTATGAGACGACAGGAAGAAGGGACTAAACTATGGCAAAATACCTTGCGAAACGTATCGGCCGCTCAATGATTACTCTGGTGTTAGTCATCAGCATTGTGTTCTGCCTGATGCGGCTGATGCCCATCGAGGGCTATTTTTCTAACTTTGACAAACTCACCGATGCACAGATCCAGGCCGGCTTAAAGGAACTGGGATTGTTAGATCCTCTGCCGGTTCAGTTAGGAAGATTTTTCAAAAATATGTTCCACGGTGATTTCGGTGTATCCACTAAATATCGTGTGAATGTGCCGGTTACTGCGATTCTGAAGGATAAATTACCGGTTTCCATCAAACTGGGATGTCTTTCCATTCTGGTATCTCTGATTCTGGGTATTCCACTGGGAACCATGATGGCAAGATTTAAAGGAAAGTGGTTTGATAAGCTGGGAACACTTTTTATTGTCTTTATCCAGGCAGTTCCGGCGGCGGTGTACTATCTGTTTATCCAGATGTACGGAACCACACTTTTGAACATTCCCCTGTTATTTGATGCGTCCAACCCGAGAAGCTGGATTTTGCCCGTGTTTTCCATGTCCTTGGGAAATATCGCCTACTATGGCATGTGGCTGCGCCGCTACATGGTGGACGAGAGCAACAAAGACTATGTGCGCCTGGCCCAGGCAAAGGGGGTATCAGAGAACGGCATAATGTTTAAGCATATTTTCCGGAATGCCTTTGTACCGATGGTGCAGTATCTGCCTTCTTCCTTTTTAAATACCGTCATCGGTTCCATCTATGTGGAATCTCTGTATAGTATTCCGGGAATGGGTGGACTTTTAGTAACTGTAATCAAAGGAAATGACAACAACATGGTACAGGCGATTGTACTGCTTTATGCAACCGTTGGTATCATTGGATTATTACTTGGTGATATTCTTATGACTGTACTTGACCCAAGAATCAGCTTGAGCGGAAAGGAGAGTAAACGATAATGCATTCTTTACAAGATCATCTTTCCCATGAGCTTGAACAGGCTGCCGAGGCAAAATTAAAGGCAGCGTTAAGTGAACACAACATGACCCAGGAAGAAGCCTTTTCCTTTGCGGACTATGATGAAAAGGAAGGCGAGAAAATCGGTTACAGCAACTATTCTTACTGGGGCTCTACCGTTCGCATGTTCTTCAAAAACAAAGGTGCGGTTGTGATGTTGATTATCATGCTGGCCTTGATTCTCTTTACTTTTATTCAACCTTATCTGCCGGGGCAGTTCGACCCTAATGTGGTCAACAACGATGCAAAGAGAGGAATTCCCCTCCGAAATGTACAGCCCAACACCACCTTCTGGTTTGGAACCAATAACATTGGACAGGACTTATGGGCACGTATCTGGGCAGGAACCAGAACCTCCCTGTTTATCGGTTTCTGCGTGGCAATGATTGAGGCCGTGGTGGGAATCACCATGGGTGTGCTCTGGGGCTATGTGCGGAAATTGGATTTCTTCTTTACCGAACTTTATAACGTGCTGGACAACATCCCCCAGACTATCGTTTTGATTCTGGTTTCTTACATATTAAAGCCCAGTGTAGGAACCCTGATTCTGGCAATGACGGTGACAGGATGGATTGGCATGGCGCGTTTCGTGCGAAACCAGATTTTGGTGATCCGCGACAGAGATTACAACCTGGTATCCCGTTGTCTGGGTACCCCCACTTACCGTCTGGTGATGAAAAATCTGTTGCCCTACTTAATTTCCGTTATTATGCTGCGTATGGCATTGGCAATTCCCGGAGCCATCGGCAGCGAGGTGTTTATCACCTACATCGGTCTGGGACTCCCCGCCACCACAGCCAGTCTGGGTACCCTGATTAACGATGGACGAGCTGTTATGATGAACGCCTCCCAGCGTTACCAGCTGATTTTCCCTACCGTGGTAACTTCTATTGTAACCATTGCATTCTACATTGTGGGTAATGCATTTTCCGATGCAGCAGACCCGAAAAATCATCGATAGGAGGTGTGCCGTCCATGGAAAATGATGTAATTTTGTCCGTCAGGGACTTAAACGTAAAATTCACATTGCGTGGAAAGGTACTTCATGCCATCCGCGATGTTTCCCTGGATATTTACCGGGGTGAAAGCATTGCTATTGTAGGAGAGTCCGGTTCCGGTAAATCCGTATTTACCAAGACTTTCATGGGACTTCTGGATGCCAACGGCTTTATTCCCTCCGGAGAGATTCTTTACGAAGGAAAAGAACTGACGAAACTGAAAAAAGAAAAAGACTGGCGGAAGATCCGCGGCGGCGAGATTGCCATGATCATGCAGGATCCCATGACATCCTTAAATCCCTTAAAGACCATCGGGGAGCAGATTGCGGAGGCTGTCCGCCTGCATCAGCCGGATGTCAAGGGCAAGGAAGCCATCGGACAGAAGGTGCTGCAGTATCTGGAGGATGTAGGAATCCAGGATGGGGAGCGGAGAGTGAAACAGTATCCCCACGAGTTTTCCGGCGGTATGCGGCAGCGTGTGGTTATCGCCATTGCTCTGGCCTGCAGACCGAAGGTTCTGATTTGCGATGAGCCTACCACCGCACTGGATGTGACCATCCAGGCGCAGATTATCAATCTGTTAAAAGAATTAAAAGAGAAATATCAGCTTACAATTATCTTTATCACCCATGACCTGGGTGTGGTTGCCAATATCGCAGACCGGGTAGCGGTGATGTATGCCGGTAATTTCGTGGAAATCGGAAAGGCAGAGGAAATCTTTTATGACCCCAGACACCCTTATACCTGGGCACTGCTTTCCTCTCTGCCCCAGCTGGGAGAAAAGGGCGAAGACCTCTTTACCATCAAGGGCACACCGCCCAACCTGTTCAAAGAGGTGGTGGGAGATGCTTTTGCACCCCGTAACCCCAGAGCCTTGAAGATTGACTATGTACAGGAGCCGCCTTTCTTTGAGGTGTCCCCCACCCATAAAGCCAAAACCTGGCTGTTAGATCCCCGTGCCCCCAAGGTGGAGCCGCCGGAGACCATTAAAAATCTGAAACATATGGAGGTGATGGCATGAGTACCGAAAGAGAAGTGTTGTTAGAGGTCAAGGATCTGCATGTCACCTTCGGAAAAGGCAGAAAAGCCTTTGAAGCAGTGAGAGGTGTGGACTTTCAGGTATACAAGGGAGAAACCTTTGGTATCGTAGGCGAGTCCGGTTCCGGTAAAACCACCATAGGACGAGCCATCATGCGGATTCATTCCACCTCCGGTGGCGAGATTCTTTACAAAGGCGAGCGTATCAACGGCAAAATCAGCAAGGAACTGGACAGAAAGGTCATCCAGGAAATCCAGATGATTTTTCAGGATCCTATGGCATCCTTAAACGAGCGTGCCAAGGTAGACTATATCGTCAGCGAGGGGCTGCGGAACATGCGCCACGATTTGACGGAGGATCAGATGCAGGAGAAGGTGGTACAGGCACTTTCTGATGTGGGACTTCTGCCTGAATTTGCCAGCCGTTTCCCTCACGAATTTTCCGGTGGGCAGCGCCAGCGTATCGGTATCGCACGCGCCCTGGTCATGGAGCCGGAGTGTATCATTGCTGACGAGCCGATTTCCGCACTGGATGTGTCCATCCGTGCCCAGGTGTTAAATCTGCTTTCGGATTTGCAGAAAAAGCGGGGTATCACTTATGTGTTTATTGCCCATGACTTATCGGTTATGAAGTATTTCACGGACAGAATCGCCGTGGTGCATAAAGGAAAGATTGTGGAACTGGCAGAGACGAAGGAAGTCATCGAGCATGCCATCCACCCTTACACCAAGGCACTCCTTTCCGCTATTCCCATGCCCGACCCGGAGTATGAGCGGACGAAGGAACTGCTGGTGTATGACCCGGATATGCACGATTATGTAAACCATCCCCCCAAGTGGGTGGAGGCACGCCCCGGACACTTTATCCTGGCAAACGAGGACGAAGTGAAGAAGTGGGTGTAAGCGAAAAGTGAATTGAGTGGAAGATGGACAGCATCCCTGTTTTGTACGGTTGGAAGTGTACGAAAGGGGTGCTGTTTTTATGGAATATATTTCTAGAGAACAAAAAGATTTCATGTTATCAACGGGAAATGTATGGTAGAATTGGGAGTAGTAAAAGCAAGGGGGATAATAGTATGGCAATGATGACAGTTTACCATGGCGGTTATATGACTGTTGAAAAGCCGGAAATACGTGTAGGGCGCAATACAAAAGACTTCGGAAATGGTTTCTATTGCACCGTCATAAAAGAACAGGCGCAGAGATGGGCAAGACGTTATGATAAAAAGATTGTATCTATCTATGATGTGCAATTTAGACAAAATCTTTGCATTAAAGAATTTAAGGACATGTCAGATGAATGGCTGGACTTTATTATTGCGTGTCGGAGTGGAGAATCCCACGATTACGACATTGTAATCGGCGCAATGGCAGATGACCAGATATATAACTATGTTTCTGATTACATGGATGGAACGATTACAAGGGAGCAGTTCTGGGTATTAGCCAAATTCAAATACCCTACGCATCAAATCACTTTTGGTACGGAGACAGCATTAGAATGTTTAACGTATAGGGGTTATGAGGGGGTAACGACACAATGATAGGAGAGGGACGGGAAAATCCCAAAGACAATGATTTATTTTATACTTGTGGGCTGATTGATTATATCGCTAGAAAGACAAAGAATAAGAGGAAGGATATTGTAAACTGGCTTGGTAAAGAGAGATTGCAAAAAATCTACGAGTTGGCAGATGTTTACCACTGTGACAATATAGACCGGGTATGTGAGGACTTTATAAAGGAAACAGAGATTAAAACAGGAGTTTTCGATAATGTGGCAGAGTGCCGGTATTCCATACCTTCTCACTGGGACATTGCAAAAGTATACAAGCGTTTGATTAAACAAGTATCACAGCAGGAAAAAATTGGTGTGATAGAGGCACTGATAAAAGTATATAATTCTTTTCTCAGCGAAAAAATAGATGATTATAACAGCAGTCTCTATTATGAAAATCCGTCTTATTTATTTGAGTGCTATATAGAAAATAAAGTTCTTTAACTTGATTTTCTATAGAGTTATTGGGCAAAATGTTGGTACACAGAGGGAGGAGTACCAGCATGGATGAAAAATTGGTTAGTATTTTAAATGAAATGGCAGACTACTTGAGTATTGCCCAGATGAAGAAATTGCAAGAGGTGCTGATTAAAAACATATCAGAGGACGAGCCTAAGAAAGAACAGATTCCCAATGAAAACTATTTAAAAATGTTTATCGATGCGAAACGGATTGAAGGTTGTTCTGAACGAACCTTACAATATTACAATCTGACAGTCAGTCAACTTCTTTCATTCGTAA
Source organism: uncultured Lachnospiraceae bacterium (assembly GCA_934371505.1). Classification (GTDB taxonomy): domain Bacteria; phylum Bacillota; class Clostridia; order Lachnospirales; family Lachnospiraceae; genus UMGS2037. Next base: position 743 of record CAKRNW010000028.1, on the reverse strand, counting down.
CAGTTCCCGTCCGAAAAATGACAACCGATGAGATTAGAGGTTACCTAGCGGAATATCAACAGCGTAATAATTGCAGTAAAGTGACGGTAGATAATGTCAGAAGAAATATTTCCAGTTTTTTCTCTTGGCTGGAGGAGGAAGACTATATTTTAAAGAGTCCTATGAAACGGATACATAAAATCAAAACAAAACAGCCCGTGAAGGAAATTATTTCGGATGAAATGATTGAGAGACTGCGCGATAACTGTAAGTGTGTCCGTGATTTGGCGATGATTGATTTGTTGTATTCCACAGGAATTCGTGTAGGGGAATTAGTGGGGTTGAACATTTCGGACATCAATTTCGAAGAAAGAGAATGTGTCGTTTACGGAAAAGGAGATAAAGAGCGCAAGGTTTATCTTGATGCAAAAGCAAAACTTCATTTACAAAATTACATAGAAGGTCGTCAGGACAATAACCCTGTATTGTTTATAACATTGGATGCACCGTATGAACGATTAAAAATCAGTGGTGTGGAGATAAGAGTCCGGGAGTTGGGCAGAAAATTGCAAATGGACAAGATTCATCCACATAAATTCCGGCGAACCATGGCAACAAGGGCGATTGACAAGGGTATGCCAATAGAGCAAGTACAGAAAATTCTGGGACATTCCCAGATAGATACGACTATGCAATATGCGATTGTGAACCAAAATAATGTAAAAACATCCCATCGAAAATATATAGCATAAACCTTCCAAATT
>CAKRNW010000027.1 GCA_934371505.1 uncultured Lachnospiraceae bacterium | reverse complement strand
GATGGCAAACGTATCTGTTTATAATATGGAAGGCAAAGAAGTTGGCACAATCGAATTAAACGATGCGGTATTCGGTGTTGAAATTAACGAACATCTGGTACACATGGCAGTTGTGCAGCAGCTTGCAAACAAACGTCAGGGAACACAGAAAGCAAAAACTCGTTCTGAAGTTTCCGGCGGCGGCAGAAAACCTTGGAGACAGAAGGGAACCGGTCATGCAAGACAGGGTTCAACCAGAGCTCCGCAGTGGACAGGAGGCGGTGTTGTATTCGCTCCCGTACCCAGAGATTACTCTTTCAAATTAAACAAGAAAGAGAAGAGAGCAGCTCTGAAATCTGCTCTGACCAGCAAAGTACAGGATCAGAAACTGATCGTTGTAGATGAGCTGAAATTTGATGAAATCAAAACCAAGAACTTTGCAGCTGTTATGAATAACTTAAATGCAAAAAAAGCTTTAGTTGTTCTGGCAGATAATGATGAGAAGGTTATGGCTTCTGCAAGAAACATCGCGGATGTGCAGACTGCTCTGACCAATACGATCAACGTATACGACATCATGAAGGCAAACAACGTAGTCCTGACAAAGGACGCTGTTGCAAAAATTGAGGAGGTGTACGCATAATGGCTGATATCAAATATTATGATGTAATCCTCAAACCGGTTGTAAGCGAGAAGAGCATGGCCGGAATGGGCGAGAAGAAATACACATTCTTAGTTCATCCTGAAGCAACCAAGACCCAGGTTAAGGAAGCTGTGGAGAAAATGTTCGACGGAGCGAAAGTTGCAAAAGTCAACACCATGAACCAGGACGGAAAGAATAAGAGACGTGGTATGGTTTACGGCAAAACTGCCAAGACCAAAAAAGCAATCGTTACCCTGACTGCTGACAGCAAAGACATTGAGATCTTCGCTGGACTGTAAAACCACAAATTATACGCAGACAAGCGTGATATTAAATAAGAAAAGGAGAAATAAAAATGGGAATTAAGACATATAACCCATATACACCTTCCAGAAGAAACATGACTGGTTCTGATTTCTCTGAGATCACAAAGACAACCCCTGAGAAATCCCTGTGTTCTTCTGTTAAGAAGACCGCTGGACGCAACAACCAGGGCAAGATCACTGTGAGACATCACGGTGGCGGATCCAGAAGATTATACAGAACAATTGATTTTAAGAGATACAAAGATGGTATCCCTGCAACTGTTATCGGTATCGAGTACGATCCTAACAGAACAGCAAACATCGCACTGATCTGCTATGCAGATGGTGAGAAAGCATATATCCTTGCTCCTGACGGACTGACCGACGGAATGAAGATTATGAATGGACCTGAGGCTGAGGTTCGCGTAGGTAACTGCTTACCTTTGGCAAACATCCCTGTTGGTACCATGGTTCACAACGTTGAGTTATATCCCGGCAAAGGCGGTCAGCTGGTTCGTTCCGCTGGTAATGCAGCTCAGCTGATGGCTAAGGAAGGCAAATATGCTACCTTGAGACTTCCCTCCGGTGAGATGAGAATGGTTCCTATCATTTGCCGTGCAACTGTAGGTACTGTTGGAAACATTGATCACAGCCTTGTAAAGATCGGTAAAGCAGGACGCAAACGCAACATGGGTATCAGACCTACTGTCCGCGGTTCTGTTATGAACCCGAATGACCATCCTCATGGTGGTGGTGAGGGTCGCGCACCTATCGGTCGTCCCGGCCCGTGTACACCTTGGGGCAAACCTGCTCTTGGTCTTAAGACTCGTAAGAAGAAAAACAAGTCTAACAAGATGATCGTAAGAAGAAGAGACGGTAAGGCTATCAAATAATTAGGAGGAAGAACAATGGCTAGATCACTGAAAAAAGGACCTTTCGCAGACGCAAGCCTGTTAAAAAAGGTTGATGCTATGAATGCAGCAGGACAGAAACAGGTCATCAAGACCTGGTCCCGTCGTTCCACAATCTTCCCTTCATTCGTGGGTCATACGATTGCTGTTCACGACGGTAGAAAACATGTGCCTGTATATGTTACAGAAGACATGGTAGGACATAAACTCGGTGAGTTCGTTGCAACCAGAACTTACAGAGGACATGGAAAAGACGAGAAAAAATCAGGTGTTAGATAGGTGAAAGGAGGTACTATCCATGGCAAAAGGACATCGTTCCCAAATTAAAAGAGAAAGAAATGCTCAGAAAGATACAAGGCCTTCAGCTAAGTTATCTTATGCAAGAATCCCTGTACAGAAAGCATGTTTCGTTTTAGATGCCATCAGAGGCAAGGATGTACAGAGTGCTTTAGGAATTTTAGAGTACAATCCCAGATATGCTTCTGGCGTTATTAAGAAGTTATTAGAGTCCGCAATCGCCAATGCTGAGAACAACAATGGCATGAATGCTGACAACCTCTATATTGCGGAGTGTTATGCAAATGACGGTCCGATTATGAAGAGAGTAAGACCCAGAGCACAGGGTAGAGCTTATCGTATCGAGAAGAGAATGAGCAATATCACTGTAGTTCTTGATGAGAGATAACGAAAGGAGCAAAATTTAGAATGGGACAGAAAGTTAATCCGCACGGACTCAGAGTCGGCGTTATCAAAGACTGGGATTCCAAATGGTATGCAGATGCTGACTTCGCAGATTTTCTTGTAGAAGACTACGAAATCAGAAAATTCCTGAAAAAGAAATTATACAGTGCCGGTGTTTCTAAGATCGAGATCGAGAGAGCATCCGACAGAGTGAAAGTAATCATCTATACAGCTAAGCCCGGTGTGATCATCGGTAAGGGCGGTGCTGAAATCGAAGTAACCAAGAAAGAGCTTGCTAAGCTCACTGACAAGAAGGTTCTGATCGATATTAAAGAGATCAAGAGACCTGACCGCGAGGCTCAGCTTGTAGCAGAGAACATCGCACAGCAGTTAGAAAACCGTGTATCCTTCAGACGTGCCATGAAATCCTGCATGGGCAGAACCATGAAGGCTGGCGCTATGGGTATCAAGGCAGCTTGTTCCGGACGTCTGGGCGGCGCTGATATCGCACGTACCGAGTTCTACAGCGAGGGAACCATTCCCCTGCAGACATTAAGAGCAGATATCGACTATGGCTTCGCAGAGGCCGACACAACTTATGGTAAAGTTGGTGTGAAAGTATGGATCTACAAAGGTGAAGTACTTCCTGCCAGAAATAATGAAGCAAAGGCAGCTTCTAAGGAAGGGAGCGATAAATAATGTTAATGCCGAAGAGAGTTAAACGCAGAAAACAGTTCCGTGGTTCTATGGCTGGTAAAGCACAGCGTGGCAATACCATCACCTACGGTGATTACGGTATCGTTGCATTAGAGCCCTGCTGGATTAAATCCAACCAGATTGAGGCAGCCCGTATTGCCATGACCCGTTATGTAAAACGTGGTGGTCAGGTTTGGATTAAGATTTTCCCTGATAAGCCTGTAACAGCAAAACCTGCTGAGACACGTATGGGTTCCGGTAAAGGTTCCCTGGAGTACTGGGTAGCAGTAGTTAAACCGGGTCGCGTAATGTTTGAGATCGCAGGAGTTCCTGAGGATGTTGCCAAAGAGGCACTGCGTCTTGCAACACATAAGCTTCCCTGCAAGTGTAAGATCGTTTCTAAAGCGGATCTGGAAGGCGGTGTAGCAAATGAAAACTAATCAGTATGTCGCAGAGTTAAAGAATAAATCAGCAGCTGAATTAGCAGAAGATTTAGTAGCTGCTAAAAAAGAGCTTTTCAATTTGAGATTCCAGAATGCAACTAACCAGTTAGACAATACAGCAAGAATCAAAGAGGTTCGCAAGAACATCGCTCGTATTCAGACTGTAATCACTGAGAAGTCCAAAGAGAACTAATCGAGGACGACAAGGAATTTCAGAAAGGAGACTAATAAGTCGTGGAAGAAAGAAATCTTAGAAAAACACGTACTGGCAAAGTTGTCAGCAACAAAATGGATAAAACAATCGTCGTTGCAATCGAAGACCACGTAAAACATCCTCTGTACAAGAAGATCGTGAAAGAAACCTACAAGCTGAAAGCTCATGACGAGAATAACGAGTGCAACATCGGTGATGTAGTGAAAGTTATGGAGACCAGACCTTTATCTAAAGATAAGAGATGGAGACTGGTTGAGATCGTTGAGAAAGCAAAATAATACACTGATAATATTTGGAAGGAGAATGAGCCATGGTTCAACAGGAAACCAGATTGAAGGTTGCTGATAACACCGGTGCGAAAGAGTTACTCTGCATCCGTGTTATGGGCGGTTCAACAAGAAGATATGCGAACATCGGCGATGTGATTGTTGCTTCGGTCAAAGATGCAACACCCGGCGGAGTTGTAAAAAAAGGTGACGTTGTGAAGGCCGTAGTTGTGCGTTCCGTAAAAGGCGCTCGTCGTAAAGACGGTTCTTACATCAAATTTGACGAAAATGCTGCTGTTATTATCAAAGAGGATAAGACTCCGAGAGGAACCCGTATTTTTGGGCCGGTAGCAAGAGAGCTGCGTGAGAAACAGTTTATGAAGATTGTTTCCCTGGCTCCCGAAGTATTGTAGGAGGTAGCCGCTATGTCAATGAACAAAATTAAAAAAGGTGACACTGTTAAAGTAATCACCGGCAAAGACAATGGTAAAGAAGGCAAAGTTGTTTCTGTAGATATGAAAAATCAGAAAGTCGTTGTAGAGGGAATCAACATGATTACCAAACATGCAAAGCCCTCTCAGGCTAACCCCAATGGTGGTATCGTTCAGAAGGAAGCTGCTATGGATATTTCCAATGTAATGCTTGTTTACAAGGGAAAAGCCACCAAAGTTGGCTTCAAGGAAGAGAACGGCAAGAAAGTCCGTTTTGCAAAATCTACCGGTGAGGTTATCGACTAATTCTAAGGAAGGAGGCCAAAAAGCGTGAGCACTAGATTGAAAGAGCAGTATAAAACAGAAATCGTAGAAGCAATGACCAAGAAATTTGGTTATAAAAATATTATGCAGGTTCCCAAGCTTGACAAAATCGTGATCAACATGGGCGTTGGTGAAGCAAAGGAAAATGCAAAAATCTTAGAGGCGGCTGTCAGCGATATGGAAACCATTTCCGGACAGAAAGCAGTTATCACCAAAGCTAAGAAAGCAGTTGCAAACTTTAAGATTCGTGAGGGCATGCCGATCGGATGTAAGGTAACCCTTCGTGGTGACAAGATGTATGAGTTCCTGGATCGTCTTGTAAACCTGGCATTACCTCGTGTGCGTGACTTCAGAGGTGTGAGTGCCAATTCCTTCGACGGAAGAGGTAACTATTCTCTTGGTATCAAAGAGCAGCTTATCTTCCCTGAAATCGAGTATGATAAGGTTGATAAAGTAAGAGGTATGGACATCATCTTTGTTACAACAGCAAAGACTGATGAAGAAGCTCGTGAATTATTGAGATTATTCAATATGCCGTTTGAGAAATAGGAGGAATTGATTCATGGCTAAGACAGCAATGAAGATTAAGCAGCAGCGTAACCCCAAATTCTCCACCAGAGAGTACAATCGTTGCAGAATTTGTGGTCGTCCGCATGCATATTTAAGAAAATACGGAATCTGCAGAATTTGCTTCCGTGAATTAGCATACAAAGGCCAGATCCCTGGCGTGAAGAAAGCAAGCTGGTAGGAGGTAAACAATCATGACAATGAGCGATCCGATTGCAGATATGCTTACAAGAATTCGTAATGCAAACACTGCAAAACATGATACAGTAGATGTTCCCGCTTCTAAAATGAAATTAGCTATCGCTGAGATCCTGTTAGAAGAAGGATACATTAAGAAATACGATGTGATTGAGGAAGGCGCAGGCAAGACCATCCACATCACCCTGAAATACGGCGCAGACAAGAACGACAAGATCATTTCCGGAATCAAGAGAATCTCCAAACCGGGTCTTCGTGTTTATGCAAACAAGGAAGAGCTGCCGAGAGTTCTTGGTGGACTGGGTATCGCTATTATTTCCACCAACAGCGGTGTGATCACTGATAAGAAGGCAAGAGAGCTTGGCGTAGGCGGAGAGGTTCTTGCATTCGTTTGGTAATCGTAAACAGAAGTTTTTATTATAGGAGGTACGGGCATGTCCAGAATAGGTAGAATGCCAATCGCAATTCCCGCTGGTGTAACAGTGAGTGTTGCAGAAAATAACAAGGTTACCGTTAAGGGACCTAAGGGAACTCTTGAGAGAGTATTACCCGCAGAGATGGAGATCAAGGTAGAGGGAGCTGAGGTTCTCGTTTCCAGACCTAATGACTTAAAGAAAATGAAGTCTTTACACGGTTTGACCAGAACCCTGATTCACAACATGGTAGTCGGCGTTACCGATGGCTTCGAGAAGAAGTTAGAGGTAAACGGTGTTGGTTACAGAGCAGCAAAATCCGGCAAAAAATTAACCTTATCTTTAGGATATTCCCATCCCGTTGAGATGGAAGATCCGGAAGGCATCGAGACTGTTTTAGATGGTCAGAATATCATCATCGTAAAAGGTATCGATAAAGAAAAAGTTGGCCAATTCGCAGCTGAAATCAGAGACAAGAGAAGACCTGAGCCTTATAAGGGCAAGGGTATCAAGTATGCTGATGAGACAATCAGACGTAAAGTTGGTAAGACTGGTAAGAAATAATAGATAAGGAGAGTGTAAAAATGGTTAATAAAGAATCCAGACAGAAAATTCGTGAAAAGAAACACTACAGACTGCGTAACCATATTAGCGGCACTGCTGAGAGACCGCGTCTTGCTGTGTTCAGAAGTAATAATCATATGTATGCTCAAATTATTGACGATACAGTTGGAAAGACTTTAGTCGCAGCTTCCACTCTTGAAAAAGAGGCAAAGGCTGAGTTAGAGAATACGGATACCGTAGATGCAGCAGCATATGTTGGAACTGTAATCGCTAAGAGAGCATTGGAAAAAGGTATTACAGAAGTTGTCTTCGACAGAGGCGGTTTCATATACCAGGGTAAGGTCGCAGCTTTGGCTGATGCAGCCAGAGAAGCTGGCTTACAATTCTAGGAAGGGAGACACATAAATGAAACGTACTATCATTGACGCAAGTCAAATGGAATTAACTGAAAAAGTTGTTTCCATCAAGCGCGTAACAAAGGTTGTAAAGGGTGGTCGTAACATGCGTTTCACCGCCTTGGTTGTAGTCGGAGACCAGAACGGTCATGTAGGCGCCGGCCTTGGTAAAGCTACCGAGATCCCTGAGGCAATTCGCAAGGGTAAAGAGGACGCTATTAAAAATATGATTTCCGTTGCACTTGATGAGAACAAGAGTATCACACATGATTTCCTGGGCAAATTCGGTTCTGCTTCCGTTCTGTTAAAGAAGGCTCCGGAAGGTACTGGTATCATCGCAGGAGGTCCTGCTCGTAACGTATGTGAGTTAGCTGGTATTAAGAATGTTCGTACCAAATGCTTAGGCTCCAACAACAAGCAGAATGTCGTTCTGGCAACCATCGCAGGTTTAAGCCAGCTGAAAACTCCTGAAGAAGTAGCTGCTAAGCGCGGTAAGACCGTTGCTGAGGTTACTGCTTAATAGAAAGGAGAAAAATCATGGCAGACAAGACTTTAAAAATCACATTGGTAAAATCCCCTATCGGAGCGATTCCGAAGCAGCGTGCAACCATCGAAGCTATGGGCTTAAAGAAGTTACATCAGACCGTTGAACTGCCTGATAACGCAGCTACCAAGGGTATGATCCAGCGTGTAAATCATTTAGTAAAAGTAGAAGCATAAATCGAATCAGATAAGGAGGTGTCACAGAATGGAATTATCAAATTTAAGACCTGCAGAAGGTTCCAAGCATAGTGATAATTTTAGAAGAGGTCGTGGACACGGTTCAGGAAACGGTAAGACAGCCGGTAAGGGACATAAAGGTCAGAAGGCACGTTCCGGAGCACCCAGACCGGGCTTTGAAGGCGGTCAGATGCCTTTATACAGAAGACTTCCTAAGAGAGGCTTCAAAAACATGAATCGTCTTGAGATCGTTGCAATCAATGTGAGCGATTTAGAGCGTTTTGAGAACGGTGCGACCGTTGATGTAAATGCACTGGTAGAAAGCGGAGTCGTTAAGAATCCGAGAGATGGCGTTAAGATTCTTGGAAACGGAGAATTAACTAAGAAACTCAATGTAAAAGTAAGTGCATACAGTGCATCTGCAAAAGAAAAAATTGAGGCTCTTGGTGGAACTGCTGAGGTGATGTAATGTTTACAACACTGAAAAATGCATTCAAGGTCAAAGATATAAGAAAAAAAGTATTCTTTACATTCATGATGTTAGTTGTGATCCGTATCGGCTCACAGCTTCCGGTGCCGGGCGTCGACCGTGGTTATTTTGCACGGTGGTTTGCCCAGCAAACCGGTGATGCATTTAATTTCTTCGATGCCTTTACGGGTGGATCATTTTTAAACATGTCCATTCTGGCATTAAACATTACCCCTTACATTACATCTTCCATTATTATGCAGCTCCTGACCATCGCAATTCCGAAACTTGAGGAGATGCAGCGTGATGGAGAAGATGGAAGAAAGAAAATTGCGTCCATCACAAGATATGTCACTATTGCTCTTGCATTGATTGAATCCGGAGCTATGGCAATCGGATTTGGACGGCAGGGATTACTGGAACAGTTCAATGCACTGAATGTGATTACCGTTATCGCAGCATTGACTGCAGGCAGCGCATTTCTGATGTGGATTGGTGAGCGTATCACTGACAAGGGAGTGGGCAATGGTATTTCCATCGTACTTACCATTAACATTATCTCCCGCATGCCGCAGGATATTGTCAGCCTGTTGCAGCAGTTTGTTTATGGCAAAAAGATTGCAACCGCTGTAGTGGCAGTTGTAATCATCGCAGCTATTATTGTAGGAATGGTTGCCCTCGTTGTTTTATTAAATGGTGGTGTCCGCAAGATTCCGGTACAATATGCGAAAAAGGTGCAGGGAAGAAAAATGGTAGGTGGTCAGACCACCAATATTCCGTTAAAGATCAACACCGCAGGTGTGATTCCGATCATCTTTGCACAGTCTATCATGCAGTTTCCCGTGATCATCAGTACACTGGTGGGCTATCAGGGAACCGGCGTGTGGACTCAGATTTTAAGATTTTTGAATTCCGGCAACTGGTGTAAACCAAGCGAACCGGTATATTCCATCGGATTGGTGGTGTACATTGTATTAGTAATCTTTTTTGCTTACTTTTATACATCCATTACCTTTAATCCCCTGGAAGTAGCTGAGAATATGAAGAAACAGGGTGGTTTCATCCCGGGCATCCGTCCTGGAAAACCTACCAGTGATTACCTGACAAAGATCTTGAACTATATCATCTTTATTGGTGCGGTGGGTCTGACTATTGTAGGTATCCTGCCTTACTTCTTCAATGGAATCTTTGGTGCCAGTGTTTCCTTCGGAGGAACCAGCCTGATCATTATCGTAAGCGTATTGCTTGAGACAATGAAACAGATCGAATCTCAGATGCTTGTTCGCAATTATAAGGGATTCCTGAATGACTAATAAGAAAGCAGCTGCGGACATGGGAATCACCATGTCTGTAGCATGCCTTTTTTCGATTATAGGGAATTTTTTAAAACAGGACATAAAGGTCACAGTGACCGTTAGAATATAAAACATAGAGACAATAAATTATAGGAGGATTTATATGAAGATTATCATGTTGGGCGCACCCGGCGCAGGAAAAGGAACACAGGCCAAAATGATTGCTGAAAAATATGCGATCCCTCATATCTCCACAGGAGATATTTTCAGGGCAAATATCAAAAATGGCACAGAACTTGGTAAAGAAGCAAAGAAATACATGGATCAGGGCAAACTGGTTCCCGATGAACTGACCGTAAAGATTTTGTTGGATCGCGTGGCACAGCCCGATTGCGCAAACGGTTATGTACTGGATGGTTTCCCACGTACCATTCCCCAGGCAGAAGTGCTGGATAAAGCCCTTTGCGAACTGGGTGACAAAATCGACTATGCAATCAATGTGGATGTTCCCGATGAGAATATTGTAAACCGCATGGGTGGCAGACGTGCCTGCGTTGGATGTGGTGCTACTTACCATATTAAATACAATGCACCGAAGGAGGAGAATACCTGTGACACCTGCGGCAGTGACCTGATCATCCGTGATGATGACAAGCCGGAAACCGTACAGAACCGTCTGAGCGTTTATCATGAGCAGACACAGCCTCTGATCGACTTCTATGAGAAACAGGGTGTTTTAAGGACTGTAGATGGCACCGTTGATATGAGTGATGTCTTTGCAGCGATTGTAGACATTCTGGGTTAGGCGAGCGCATCATGGCAGTTACGATCAAGTCACCGAGAGAAATCGAACTGATGCGGGAATCCAACCGACTCCTGGCAGAAGTGCATAAGGCGCTGGAAGAGTCTATCAGACCGGGAATGACCACTCTGGATGTGAACCGTCTGGGTGAGAAACTTATTCGGGACAGGGGATGTATTCCCAACTTCAAAAACTATAATGGATATCCGGCATCCATCTGTGTATCTGTCAATGACGAAGTCGTACACGGAATTCCCAGCAGATACAGAGTACTTCAGGAAGGGGATATCGTCAGTCTGGATGCAGGGCTGATCTATAAAGGATATCATTCTGATGCAGCCCGTACCCATGCGGTGGGCAAAGTCAGCCCGGAGAAACAGAAATTGATGGATGTCACCAGACAGTCCTTTTTTGAAGGGATGAAATATGCGAAGGCAGGAAATTATCTCTACGATATTTCCAATGCAATTGATGCGTATGTATCTCAGTTTGGATACGGAATTGTCCGGGATCTGGTAGGACATGGAATCGGAACCCACCTTCATGAGGATCCCCAGATTCCCAATTTCGCCCAGAAGAAACGGGGGATCAAACTGGCACCGGGCATGACCCTGGCAGTGGAGCCCATGATTAATATGGGAACCTGGCAGGTAGAATTCCTTTCAGATGGCTGGACGGTAGTGACCAAAGACGGACTTCCGTCTGCCCACTATGAGAACACAATCCTTATTACCGAAGGGGAACCGGAAATTCTGACTCTTTACTAACAACTCTTTCATTATATATAGAAACAATATTTAAACTTATGCAGGAGGAATGCAGATGTCAAAAGCAGACGTAATTGAAATCGAAGGAACCGTGATTGAGAAACTTCCCAACACCATGTTCCAGGTAGAACTGGAGAATGGTCATGTGGTACTTGCACATATCAGTGGAAAACTCAGACAGAATTTCATTCGTATCCTTCCGGGAGACAAAGTAACACTGGAGCTTTCTCCCTATGATCTGTCCAAAGGCAGAATTATTTGGAGAGATAAATAAAAAGCTTGCAAAGCATAGAACCCTATGCTATAATGTAAAACGGTCTTTTTTGAAGAAAGGAGGGTTTTATCATGAAAGTTAGATCTTCAGTAAAACCGATTTGCGAAAAATGCAAAGTTATTAAGAGAAAAGGCAAGATCCGCATCATCTGCGAGAATCCGAAGCACAAACAGGTTCAGGGTTAATTACCTTGCCTGGCATCCTGTCATTTTATAAAGCGGCTGAATCACAGTAATGTGTTTATATATGCGTACGGTCCCAGACAGATACTGTACGGGGCCGACACAAGATAAAATGCCTGGAGAGCCATGAGGTGATTACTATTTGATACCGTATGCAGCGGAAAGGCCGGATGGCTGACGAGAGGAAATGGATTTCATTTCCCGTCCAATTCAATTAGTAACATGTGTGCAACAAGACCGCACACAAAACAAAGTGCAGAGTACAGCACAAAAAACGGAGGAATTAAAAATGGCTCGTATCGCAGGTGTAGACTTACCCAGAGAGAAAAGAGTAGAGATCGGTCTGACCTATATCTACGGAATTGGTAGAACAAGCGCAGACAAGATCCTTGCAGCAGCACAGGTTAATCCTGATACCCGCTGCAGAGAGTTAACCGATGATGAGGTTAAGAGAATCAGTGAAGTAATCGACAAGGACTTCGTTGTAGAAGGTGATCTGAGAAGAGAAGTTGCTATGAACATCAAAACTCTTCAGGAGATCGGCTGCTACCGCGGTATCCGCCACAGAAAGGGTCTGCCTGTTCGTGGACAGAAGACCAAGACTAACGCAAGAACCCGCAAGGGACCGAAGCGTACCGTAGCAAACAAGAAGAAATAATCGTGCATATTAATGAGAAAGTAGGTTAGTTTAAAATGGCTAAAGTTGCAGCAAAGAAAGTAACAAAAAAGCGTGTAAAGAAAAACGTTGAACACGGACAGGCACATATCCAGTCTTCCTTTAACAATACAATCGTTACCTTAACCGATAACGAAGGTAATGCATTGAGCTGGGCAAGTGCAGGCGGTCTGGGATTTAGAGGTTCAAGAAAATCTACTCCATATGCAGCACAGATGGCAGCTGAGACAGCAGCAAAAGCAGCTATCCCTCATGGTTTAAAGACTGTTGACGTTATGGTCAAAGGACCTGGTTCAGGTCGTGAGGCAGCAATCCGTGCATTAGCAGCATGCGGAATTGAAGTAACCAGTATCCGTGATGTAACACCCGTGCCTCACAATGGTTGCCGTCCTCCCAAGCGTCGTCGTGTATAGTCTTATAATCGTTGGATGAAGGTGCCTTAGGCACTGTAAACAATAACAGAAAGGAAAACAAAACAATGGCAGTAAACAAAGTTCCCGTATTAAAGAGATGTCGTTCCCTTGGCCTGGAGCCCAGCTACTTAGGATATGACAAGAAGTCTAACCGGACTCTGGCAAGAGCCGGAAAGAAACAGAGTGAGTATGCTTCCCAGTTAAAAGAGAAACAGAAAGCAAAATTCATCTACGGTGTATTAGAGAAACCTTTCCGTAACTACTACAAGAAGGCTGACCGTATGAAAGGTCAGACCGGTGAGAACCTGATGGTTCTTCTGGAGAGCAGACTGGACAGCGTTGTATTCCGTATGGGATTTGCAAGAACCCGTCGCGAAGCCAGACAGGTTGTTGACCACAAGCATTTCTTAGTAAATGGCAAGGCTGTAAACATTCCTTCTTACCAGGTAAAAGCTGGTGATGTAATCGAGGTTCGTGAGAAGTCCAAATCCTTACAGAGATATAAGGATATTCTGGAAGTAACCGGTGGAAGACTGACTCCCGAATGGATCGATGTAGATCAGGAGGCATTAAAGGGTACTGTAAAATCTCTGCCTACCAGAGAGATGATTGATGTTCCTGTTGATGAGATGCTGATCGTCGAGTTATATTCTAAATAATAAGATTTCAGGGCAGGTGCGCTTAGCGTGCCTGCTTATCATCGCAAGACTTGATCGTAAAGGAGGGTATTTACAGTGTTTGATTTTGAAAGACCGAATATTGAGGTTGCAGAAATCTCTGAAGACAAAAAGTACGGTAAATTCGTAGTCGAGCCCTTAGAGAGAGGCTATGGTATTACACTCGGTAACTCCCTGAGACGGATCATGCTTTCTTCCCTGCCCGGCGCAGCAGTAAGCCAGGTAAAGATCGAGGGCGTGCTTCATGAGTTCAGTTCTATCCCCGGTGTCAAAGAGGATGTAACGGAAATTATCATGAACATTAAGAGCCTTGCTATCAGAAACAACAGCGAATCCAATGAGCCTAAAATCGCCTACATTGAGTATGAAGGAGAGGGCGTTGTTCGTGCTTCTGATATTCAGGTGGATCAGGATATCGAGATCCTGAATCCGAATCAGATCATTGCCACACTGAATGGCGGCAGCGATGCCAAGCTCTACATGGAGCTGACCATTACCAGAGGCAGAGGATATGTAAGTGCTGACAGAAATAAGCATGAAGATTTACCCATTGGCGTCATCGCCGTGGATTCTATCTATACACCGGTAGAGCGTGTAAATGTAACGGTTGAGAATACCCGTGTCGGTCAGATTACGGATTTCGACAAACTTACCTTAGATGTATATACCAATGGTACTTTGGTGCCTGATGAAGCCGTTAGCCTGGCTGCAAAGGTACTTAGCGAGCACTTAAGTCTCTTCATCGACTTATCCGAGAATGCAAAGAATGCAGAAGTAATGTCTGAGCCTATCGAGGATGAGAAGGAAAAAGTTCTCGAGATGAGCATTGACGAACTGGAGTTATCTGTTCGTTCTTACAATTGCTTAAAGAGAGCCGGTATCAACACCGTGGAAGAGTTGACCAACAAAACTCCTGAGGATATGATGAAGGTTCGTAACCTTGGTCGCAAGTCTTTAGAAGAAGTGCTGGCAAAATTAAAAGAGTTAGGTCTGCAGCTGAATCCTTCCGAGGAATAAGCTGTTGTCTATAGGATTTGCTGATCTGATAAGACCAAAGAGCACAGATTGGTTGATTCATGAGGAATAAGCAGCAAACCATCTGGTAAGTAAGACCAAAGAGCGTGGCCGGATGGCATATCCCAAAGGACAGAGAATTCTGTCATCATGAATGAAAGGAGCCAAACAAAATGGCAAAGTACAGAAAATTAGGTAAAACATCCAGTCAGAGAAAGGCCCTGTTAAGAAACCAGGTTACCGCTCTGGTCAACAACGGAAGAATTATTACTACCGAAGCTAGAGCAAAAGAAGTGCAGAAAATGGTAGAAGGTCTCATCGCAATGGCAGTAAAAGAGAAGGATAACTTCGAGACTGTTACTGTAAAGACCAAAGTTGCCCGCAAAGACAAAGACGGTAAGAGAGTAAAAGAAGTCGTAGATGGTAAGAAAGTTACTGTATTCGACGAGGTTGACAAGGAGATTAAGAAGGATCTTCCTTCCAGAATGCATGCCAGAAGAAAAATGCTTGCAGTTCTGTATCCTGTAACTGAGGTTCCTACTACGAATGCAGGTAAGAAGAGAAACACCAAGGAAGTTGATCTGGTTGCTAAATTATTCGACGAGATCGCTCCCAAATACACCAGCCGTAATGGTGGTTACACCAGAATCATCAAGATCGGTCAGCGTAAAGGTGATGCCGCAATGGAAGTTGTTCTGGAGTTAGTTTAATCCATAAGAAAATGAGTGAGCAGGTCAATCGACCTGCTCACTTTGCATTACCTGATTCTTTTCTACATATTCAACAATCGTTTCTGAGTGGGTCAGTGTACGTGCCAGAAAGACACAGGCAAAGATCAAAGCTAATAGAATCAACACATTTTTCCAGGGAAAATTCTTCATACTCTACAACCTCCCATTGTTGACAGTATATCACATATCATCTAAAATAGAAAACGATATTATGCAAGGATGTGGGACAATTGGGTATCATTAAGGCAAGCCAGTTAGTATATGAATATATTCGCAGAGACGAAGAGGGCAATGTAGAAGGGATTACCACAGCGGTTGACCATGTGGATCTGGACATTGCCCAAGGACAGTTTATTGCCATTTTGGGGCATAACGGCTCCGGAAAGTCCACTCTTGCCAAGCATATGAATGCTATTTTGTATCCATCAGACGGTACCATCTGGGTGGATGGCAAGGATACAACGGAAGAAAAATACCTCTGGGATATCCGCCAGACCGCAGGAATGGTATTTCAGAATCCGGATAACCAGATCATCGGACAGATTGTGGAAGAGGATGTGGGCTTCGGACCGGAGAACATGGGGATTCCCACGAAAGAGATCTGGGAACGGGTGGAGGAGAGCCTGAAAGCAGTAGGCATGTATGAGTACCGCAAATATTCCCCCAATAAGCTTTCCGGCGGACAGAAACAGAGAGTTTCCATAGCAGGCGTCATCGCTATGCATCCCAAATGTATTGTTTTAGATGAGCCCACGGCAATGTTAGATCCCAGTGGCCGGAAAGAAGTGATCCGGGCTGTCCGTGCATTAAACGATGTGGAAAAAGTAACAGTGATTTTAATCACTCATTATATGGAAGAAATTATTCATGCAGACAAAGTATTTGTCATGGATAAAGGACATATCGCCATGGAAGGGACACCAAGAGAGATCTTTTCCCAGGTGGATCAACTGAAGGCATTGCGCCTGGATGTTCCCCAGGTGACACTGCTTGCCCATGAGTTAAAACTAAGCGGTGTGCCTCTGCCGGACGGTATTTTGACAACAGAAGAATTGGTACAGGCATTACAAGGAGTAAAATAATGTCGATTATTGTAGATCATGTGAATCATGTCTACGAAGCCGACACAAATATGGCAGTGAAAGCACTGGATGATGTGAGTCTGGCAATCCGGGATGGGGAATTCATCGGGCTGATCGGACACACCGGATCAGGGAAATCCACACTGGTTCAGCACTTAAATGGTTTGATGAAGGCCACCTCAGGACATATTTATTATAACGGCGAAGACATAGACGACGATCAATTTCATAAAAAGGAACTGCGAAGCAAAGTGGGACTGGTATTCCAATATCCGGAACATCAGCTTTTCGAGGTAGATGTATTCTCCGATGTGTGCTTTGGACCCAAAAATCTGGGACTTAGCCAGAAAGAAGTACAGCTTCGTGCCTACGAAGCACTGAAACAGGTGGGGCTGGAGGACGAATACTTCTATCAGTCTCCTTTTGACCTCTCCGGAGGCCAGAAGAGACGGGTGGCAATTGCCGGAGTCCTGGCGATGAAACCGGAAGTGTTGATCCTGGATGAGCCTACAGCCGGCTTAGACCCCAAAGGACGCAGTGAAATCCTGGAACTGATTTCCTCCTTACGGAAAAAAACAGGAATGACCATTGTGTTGGTAAGCCATAGCATGGACGATGTGGCAGAATATGTAAACCGCATTGTAGTCATGGATCACGGCAGAAAAATGTATGATGATGCTCCAAGAGAGGTGTTCCGCCATGTGGAGGAACTGGAGGCTATGGGACTGGCAGCTCCCCAGGTCACCTATATGATGCATCAGCTGCGCAAAAACGGATTTGATGTGAATCCGGATGCCATTACCATTGAGGAAGCCCAAGAGGAAGTTTTGAAGGCGTTGGAGAAAAGACACCAGAATGCGTGGCGGAAATGATGCGGGATATTACTTTAGGACAATACTATCAGGCTGATTCCGTCATCCATCGTTTAGACCCCAGAGTGAAACTGGTGGCCACACTTTTTTATATTATATCTCTGTTCGTTGTGCAAAACTGGGTAGGATATCTGCTGGCATTTCTCTTCCTTGCCTGGATGATTCATTTATCCCGTGTGCCGGTGAAATTCATGGTCAAGGGAATGAAAGCCATTGTATTCATTCTGATGCTTACCGTGGTTTTTAATCTGTTTCTCACACCGGGAGAACCTTTACTTTCCATCTGGAAACTGACGATTACCAGGGAAGGATTGCAAATCGCTGTGATGATGGCAATTCGATTATCCTTCCTGATTATGGGGTCTTCACTCATGACCCTTACCACTACACCCAATAACCTCACAGATGGTCTGGAAAAGCTGATGGGGTCTTTGAAAGTATTCCATGTGCCGGTTCATGAGATTGCCATGATGATGTCCATTGCACTACGTTTTATTCCTATTTTAATGGAAGAAACAGATAAGATTATGAAAGCACAGATTGCCAGAGGCGCGGATTTTGAAAGTGGAAATCTGGTAAAAAAGGCAAAGAGCATGGTGCCATTACTGGTACCCCTGTTTATTTCTGCCTTCCGCAGAGCCAATGATCTGGCCATGGCCATGGAGGCAAGATGCTATCGTGGCGGAGAGCATCGCACCAAAATGAAACCTTTGATTTATCAAAAAAGAGATTACATTGCCTATGTGATTCTCTGGTCATATCTGATTGCCGCAATCGTGATTGGGAGAGTATTACCGATTTGAAGCGAATTAAACTGACCGTGGCCTATGATGGAACTAATTACCACGGTTTTCAGGATCAGAATAATGGAACTACCATTGAGGGAGAACTGAAAAAGGCAATCCGATCCCTTCTCGGAAAAGAAACCGAGGTCATTGGAGCCAGCCGAACGGATGCAGGAGTACATGCCCGGTGCAATGTGACGGTTTTTGATACGGAGGCGAGAATGCCGGCAGACAAATATGCCTATGCGTTAAACCAACGTCTGCCGGAGGACATCCGCATCCAGAAATCCGAGGAAACAGCATCCGATTTTCACCCCAGACACTGTCATAGTCTGAAAACTTACGAATATCATATTCTTAACCGTGAATTTCCCGATCCCACCAGAACCCGTTATGCACATTTTACCTATGTTCCATTAAATGTGACCAGGATGCAGCAGGCAGCGAAGCATCTGACAGGAACCTATGATTTTAAAAGTTTCTGCAGTGTACATACCCAGGCAGAAACCACGGTGCGTACTGTGACCGCCTGTGAGGTGACAAAAGACCGGGATGAAATTATAATAAAAGTACAGGGAACCGGTTTCCTGTATAATATGGTAAGAATCATTGCCGGTACGCTGATGGAAGTGGGTGCCGGAAAACGGGAACCGGAACAGATTCCCATGATTTTAGAAGCAAAGGATCGCAAGGCGGCAGGCCCTACAGCCCCTGCCTGCGGCTTAATGCTTGTGCAGTATGAACTGTTACAGGATACTGCACCGATACAAGTTGAACCAACAAAAGAGGGAGGACAAAAAATTGAGTATTAGCTATGATCCAATGACCGGCGAACCCATCGAAACATCGGATGAGCCTGGCACCAATGAAACCCCGGCAAAGGAGACACCCGTGCAGGAGACACCTGTAGAAGAGACCCCGACAGAGGAGACACCTGCACAGGAGATCATCGGTTACGATCCCCAGACAGGTGAACCGATTTACGGAGAGGCAGCACCGAAACAGATTACCGGCTACGATTCTGAAACCGGAGCCCCCATTTACGGAGAGACGGCAGAGCAGGTACAGACCGGATTTGATCCCCAGACCGGAGACCCGGTCTACGGAAACACAGCCGGAGATGCTCCTCAGTTTGCCGCACCAAAGAAGAAATTCCCGGCATGGACACTGATTGTGGCAGCGATTGTAGTGCTGGTTGTCGTTCTGGGTGTTGTGGTTGTAAAGGCATTTGGCGGCGGAACCAATGCGAAGATTGCAACTGCGATTGCAAAAACCTGTGAACTTAGTCCACTGATGAAGGAAATGCAGTATACGGATCTGGTAAAAGACGGAGAGTTTACCCTGGGAATCGGCGTGAATGTAGAGAATATGGACTACAGCTATTATGATGAGCTGGAAGGAATGGGTGTTGATATGCAGCTTGCAGCCAACACTGGCAAAGGTACCTATGGTTTAAACGGTACATTTAAATGGGATGCCTATGACTTAGACCTCGGTTTTGAGTCCTATATGGATAAGAAAGAACTGGCACTGGCAGTTCCCCAGCTTATGGACTATACCTTTGTATACAATTTTACAGAGGATAAAGACGGTTTTCTGGTGGATGCCATGGGTGACGATGCTGTTAAACAGCTGGATACACTGTTACAGTGGGCAACCAGCCGTGATAACAGTAAGCAGAATAAAAAGATGTCTGCTGACCTGGCGAAAGCACTTTCCAAGAACTTCAAGACCTGGAAGTTTGAAACCGGAAAAAGCCAGGATTATGAAGTAAACGGTAAAAAGCATGGCTGCAAAGCATATACCATCACAGTGACCGATGACATGCTGATTGATATGTTAGAATCGGTTAAGGCTGTCTATGATGAGTACTTTGAGAACCAGCAGAAAGAAATGGAAGATTTATTTGATACCTTAGGCGATGATTTTGATGTTGACTTAAGTGGCATGGATCTGAACGATTCCTTCAAAGAGCTGAAGAGTGCCCTGAAGGATATGCCGGATATAGATCTGACCCTGTATCTGTACAAGAATCAGCTGGCGGCTGTTGTAGTAGATGACAATGAGGATGACCTGACCGCGGAATTACAGATCAAAGGCGGCGATTATCCCATGCAGAACTGGGAAGCCACTCTTGAGGTTGACAGAGATGAGCTTTCCATTACAAAGACCGGTAAGACAAAGGGCAGCGTAGAGCAGAACGAAATCGAAGTAGACGGACTGGATGCAACTATCGAATGGACTTATGACTCCAAGAGTGGAGATCTGACCATGGATCTGGGAGCGTATGAGACGAAGTTCAGCGTAGAGGGAAAAGTAAAGAAATCCTCCAATGAACTGATGCTTACCTTTGACAGCCTGAAATATAAGGATTCCTATTCTGATGGGTCCATGGAATTTTCAGGTTACATGAGTATCAACAGCAAAGCATCTATTTCCAAACCTTCTTATAAAGAGTTTGATCTGGGCAATGCGGACGAAGACGATTACATGGATCTCTATGATGACATTCAGGATGCGCTGCCGGATATGTTGTATTAAAACAGAATAGGGCAAATTCGGGGCAAATTCGGGAACTTTCTGCTTGACAGCCCGAAACCTGCATTATATAATAGGTAACTGTGACAATGTTTCATGATGTTTTACCAAAGCCCCGGTAGGACATTGGAAATAGAGAACAAAAGCCGGTTTTGAGGAATCTGTATGCAGCCCGGACATCTGCAGAGAGAGGAACGAAGAACCACAAAGTGAGGAAAGTCTATACAGACTCAATTTTGGAGGAAATGCAATGAAAACATTTATGGCAAGCCCCGCTACCATTGATAGAAAATGGTATGTAGTTGATGCTACTGATATGACTCTCGGACGTTTAGCTTCCGAAGTTGCAAAAGTTTTAAGAGGAAAGAACAAAGCGATCTTTACTCCCCACATGGATTGTGGCGATTATGTAATCGTAGTAAATGCTGCAAAAGTTAAAGTTACCGGTAAAAAGTTAGACCAGAAGATTTACTACCATCACTCTGATTATGTAGGTGGTATGAAAGAAGCTACTTTAAGAGAGATGCTGGCAAAGAAACCTGAGAAGGTTATCGAGTTAGCTGTAAAAGGAATGCTTCCCAAGGGACCTTTAGGAAGACAGATGTTCACCAAACTTCATGTATACGCAGGACCTGAGCACGAACAGGCAGCTCAGAAACCTGAAGTATTAACATTTTAATTAGAGGGACTGAAAGGAGAAAATTAAAATGGCTAACAAAGCAAGATACTACGGAACAGGTAGAAGAAAAAGTTCAGTTGCCAGAGTATACTTAGTACCGGGCAAAGGAAATATTACAATCAATAAGAGAGGCATTGACGAGTATTTTGGTCTGGAAACCTTAAAAGTTATCGTTCGTCAGCCCCTTGTAGCTACTGACAATGCAGAGAAATTCGATGTACTGGTTAATGTACGCGGTGGTGGTACTACCGGTCAGGCAGGAGCAATCCGTCACGGTGTTGCAAGAGCATTACTCCAGGTTGATGCAGAGTACAGACCTGTCCTGAAAAAGGCTGGTTTCCTGACTCGTGATCCTCGTATGAAAGAGCGTAAAAAATACGGCCTCAAAGCAGCTCGTCGCGCTCCGCAGTTCAGCAAGCGATAATTCAACAGAATATCAGAAAAAAGCAACAGACCCCGAAAACGCAGTGTTTTCGGGGTTTTCTTTACTTTTGAAAGATTCCTCAAATCGTATCAAAATACACAAAATTGTTGCGGTAACTAACAAGTAACAAACAGGTAACTAACAAACGAAAATGTGTCCTCCGTAGGACTTTGCGTGTCCTCCGTAGGACAGCAAAAAAGACGGTATCAACCGCCTTTTTCACTGCAATATTCTATGATTTTTGAAACTACTATTTGGGAAATGAGACCCAATGCCCTGCTTCTTGGTTATTTGGAATGAACGGTAGTGTATTTCTGGTTTTTGCTTTTGGGT
>CAKRNW010000026.1 GCA_934371505.1 uncultured Lachnospiraceae bacterium | reverse complement strand
GGCAGTACCTGCTCCTCGTTATAGCATGGAATTACCACGTAGAGTTTTGTCTGTTCCATAGCCATTTCCTTTATTTATTTTTATAATAATCCACAATCTTCTGTACTGCGGTGATGACATCCTCCACATCCTGGTCGGTCATGGCATAGTATAAAGGCAGGCTCATCATCTCACTGTAGAGCTTCTCTGCCCTGGGGCACAGTCCTTTGGGATAGCCCATCTCCTGGTAATAAGGCTGGAGATAAATGGGAATATAGTGGACATTGCACATAATATTCTCTGCTGCCAAAGCATCAAAGAAGCCCCGTCTGTCAATGCGCAGCTTCTCCGGTTTGATCCGCAGGATATAGAGATGTCTGGTGCTGTCGGAGCCCTCCAGCTCCTGCTGTACCGTCAGTTCCGGTATCCGGGAAAAGGCTTCATTATAACGTGCCACAATCTCTTTTCTTCGTTTACTGAACATGGGAAGCTTCTCCAGCTGGCTGATGAGCAGTGCTGCCTGCATATCCGTCATCCGGTAGTTGTATCCCAGGTCGATCATCTGGTAATACCAGCCGCCCTCTGACTCCTTGGTCATCTGGGCCTGATCTCTGGTCATTCCATGGGAACGATACAATAATAATTTTTTATAGTATTCCTCATTGTCCGTGAGGACGGCTCCGCCCTCTCCCGCTGTCACGGTTTTCACCGGATGGAAGCTGAAGGTGGTCATATCTGCGATAGAGCCTATGGGACGTCCCTTGTAAAGCGTTCCGATGGAATGGGCAGCATCCTCAATCACTACCACATTCTGCTTATGGCAGGTTTCCATAATGGTATCCAGATCCACCACCTGACCGGTGTAGTCCACTGCCACGACAGCTTTGGTCTTAGGGGTCATGGCTTTCTCAATCTCTTTGGGATCAATGTTATAGGTTTCCTCATCAATATCCGCAAAGACAGGCTTTGCCCCACAGTACAAAGCACAGTTGGCGGAAGCCAGGAAGGTAATGGGGGTGGTAATCACCTCGTCCCCGGCAGATACTCCTGCTGCCATGCAGGCGATATGTAAAGCTGCGGTATCATTGCTGCACACCACCGCATATTTCGCTCCGGTGAGCTCACAGAGTTTCTGTTCCAGTTCTGTGATCCTGGGTCCACAGGTCAGGTAATCGCTGTGAAGCACCTCCACCACTGCCTGCACATCCTTCTCATCCAGATACTGATGTCCATAGTATAGTTTTGTTTCTCTTACAGGCTTCCCACCTGCATATGCCGGTTTTTCCATTTCCTCACACTTTCCTTCTACTCTCTGAAACAAAAGTTGTCAAGGAAATGGAAATGCAGCCTGCTGCACCCATTCCTTGACACTATATATACTTGGTTTGTAACTATTCAGAACCCCCTTCGCAAAACCGCTGTTTCACAGCTTTCCTTTTGCTCATGTGGTTACTTCGCCATATAAAGTTGCCTCTTTGTTTCAATGCAAGCATTTACAAAGGGCAACTTTGCATGGCTCTGAATAGTTATTTTTACTCATGAATCACATCTGTCTTTAACAGGCGTTTCAAATCTTCCACGCTCAGCCATTCACTGTTGTTTCCTGAGCTGTAATAGAAGCCTTCCTCCACCTTTTTGCCGGTAGGCTCCGGTCTGCGGCTGGTGCTCCACACCATCTGGGGATAGATGATATAATGCTTGTCATACTCGTAGGTGGTAAAGGAATCCTCTGTGGTTACCATCACCTCATGAAGTTTCTCACCGGGACGGATTCCCACTTCTTTCCTGGTACATCCGGGAAGCATTGCCTCTGCCAGATCCGTAATTTTGAAGGAAGGGATCTTGCTGATAAAGGTCTCCCCGCCCTTTGCCTCTTCCAAAGCCTTGATGACCAGTTCCACTCCCTGCTCCAGGCTGATCCAGAAACGGGTCATGCGGAAGTCGGTAATGGGGAGTTCTGTCTTTCCCTGTTCAATGAGGGATTCAAAGAAAGGGATGACAGAGCCACGGCTGCCTGCCACATTGCCGTAGCGCACGATGGAAAAGCAGGTGTCCTTTGCTCCCACATAGGCATTGGCGGCGATGAAGAGTTTATCGGATACCAGCTTGGTTCCCCCGTAGAGGTTCACCGGATTTACCGCTTTGTCAGTGGACAGTGCCACTACTTTTTTCACGCCGGTTTTCAGTGCCGCATCTATGACATTCTGGGCACCGTGGATGTTGGTCTTAATGGCCTCATCCGGG
Source organism: uncultured Lachnospiraceae bacterium (assembly GCA_934371505.1). Lineage (GTDB taxonomy): Bacteria > Bacillota > Clostridia > Lachnospirales > Lachnospiraceae > UMGS2037. Next base: position 19,609 of record CAKRNW010000026.1, on the reverse strand, counting down.
TTGTATTCACAGGCAGGTACCTGTTTCAGAGCGGCTGCATGGATGACATAATCCACGTTTTCAAAAGCCCGCTCCATACGATCACGATCCCTTACATCACCGATGAAGAAACGAAGCTTGTGATCCGGATCGTATTTCCGGAAATCGTTCTCCATATTGAACTGTTTAAACTCGTCACGGGAATAAATGATAATCTTCTTCGGATTGTAATGCTCCAAAGCGTAACGGGTGAAACATTTACCGAAAGAACCGGTTCCTCCGGTGATTAATATTGTTTTGTCATCTAAGATCATGAATTGGTACCATACCTTTCTTGGTTAAATTTTTCGGACTAGTTCAGTCCCAGCTGCTGCCAGCTTGATGCACCGATGATAGGCAGTGCAAAGTTGGTTGCTGTGGAGCCCGGCTGATCCATATATTTGAAGATTTCATAACTGAACTTCGGTGTGCCGTCTGTATTTCTCAGACCACATGCCATTCCCTCTGCAATCTCCGAAGCTGCATCTCTGTCTCTGTGGATGATGATCACATCGATGAGGGGCTGTGCTGCCATCAGCTTGTAGCCATAGGTCATGGCTGCCGCCTGAACGGTCTCGTTGGTGGCGTAGCTTCTGTTTGCGGAAGTAAACAGCATCTCAGAGATAATCACAGAACGGAAGGTTCCGTCCGGTGCGATAAACTGGGGTTTCTGCATGTAGCCGGTCAATACGCTGATGTTGGTGGGAATCATCATCTTGGTATTCTCGTTGTTACTTACCAGGTTCATGGCACGGTAGTTGGAAGGAACACTCCAGAATTTGCAGTTGGTGAGAGGCAGTGCATGGGGATGGAAGCTTAAGCCCCAGTCAATATTTCCGGTGGTAAGGATTGCGGTATTGAATGCATCCAGAACCTTCTTTCCGCCGTACTGATCATGGGTGCCGTCCTCCCAGAGCCATCTCTGGTCTAAGTTAATGTATACATTTGCGGTTGCATTGGCACTCTTAATGGCATTGTAGCACATACGGACTTCCTTTGCATACAATTCAGAAAACTCTGTGACAGAGCGTCCGCCTGCCCAGTGCCAGGGATTGTTGTTATTTACTTCGTTACCGATGATCCAGCTCTGTATGGTTCCCAGACCGGTTCCTGCGTAACGCTCCGCCAGAAAATGCATCAGTGCCTGGATTTTCTCCGCGCCGCCCTGTTCTGCGGTGTTGAAGGCATATCCTTTATATCCGGCCTGTCTTGCCTGGGGATAATACAGATCCAGGGTTGCAGGATTGTAGGTGTTCTTCACGGCGACAATCAGGTTCGTGCCGGAAAGGGCACATACATTGGCAATAGCATCGTACTGTGCCACGGTAACCGGGTTAAAGCTGTAGGCTTTGCCGTTGTACACATAATCCAGACCGCCTACATTGTAAAACTGGCTCATATCCAGTTCATATAAAGTATAGCCACATCCCAGCTCTACTAAATCCGTCCAGTTGCGGGCATCCAGGGTCAGACCCTTCTTGGTGGCTGTGGGATACGCAGCGCCTGCTGCTTTTGCAGCTGCTTCCGGATTCGTGATATAACAATCATTACTTACGGATACATATTTTCCGCCGGATAAAACAGCGATCTCAAAACGTGCATAGATTTTGCTGGCTGCGGTGTCTAAATCCAGTGTGGTGGTCATCTGCACAGTTCCGGCCTTAGGTGCCACCGCACAGTAATCGGTGCGGCTGCCGATGGCAGTCTCATAAGGCTGTAAGGCAAACAGATAATAGTTGCCGTCGTCGCTGGCCGCCACAGTTCCCGCTGCAGTCACTACCACATTGCTGCCTACGATCTGGCAGGTGGCAATGGTCATGGATGCCGCCGCGTTGGCTGTCATCCCCATAAATAGTGCAAGGAGAAAAGCCAGACAGATGGATAAACTCACTCTTTTCTTCATTAAAATAACCCTCCTGATTTTGGTGTGTCCCGTTCTTTTTCTTTACAGACACACATTCTGTGTATCATTGTACCATACATTTCCGTTTCAGGACAATCCTTCCTCTCCAGGCAATTCTTAAAAATTGCAAAAGGATTTCCTTAAGATTCCTTTTTACCATACCGGAGCCTGCGGTAAAAATTCAACATCCGATAGTACAGGAGGAAAAAGAGAGGGTTCCTCATATGATAGCCCACCAGTCTCTTCTGCTCCTCATCATACTGTTGTAAATAATAAGGATTCTGCTGAAATGCGGGAAAATGTTCCTTCATCCCGGTTCTTAACTCCCGTAAGAATGAAAGCCGCGCTCTGGGTGCCCCTGCCACATAGGAAAACAGGGTGTTGTAATAATATAACTCCGTAAAGCGGAACTCCAGCTCCGGATGATATCTCTGGTCATAGCCGTAATCATGGCACTCTTTCAGAAGCTGTAACGCTGTGTCCATACGGTTTCTGCACCGTTCTTCGGTGATGGAATGTACCGTGGAATTTTCATGCTGGTAATAATAGTAAAGAGGCTCCTCCACTTTCTCGAAGTGATTAAAATGGAGCATCCAGACAGGACCGGCACAATTATCTTCATAGAAGGTATTCTCCGGAAACCGCAGATGGTATTTCTCGATGACCTCCCGGCGATACACCTTGATCACCATGCTGCCTGCCCGCATGAGAAGACTGGCGTATTTTTTCTCATCCAGAACTCCCGTCTGCTCCAACGTATTATTCTGTACGATTCTACCCACCTGCATGCCATGGCGGAAAGTGAGGTTATAATCGCACCCCACCACATCAGCGCCGGTTTCCTTCGCCTTCTCCAGCAGCTTTTCATACATCTGAGGGGCAATCCAGTCATCACTGTCTATAAAACCCACCCATTCTCCGTTGGCATATTCCAGTCCGGTATTTCTGGCACCGCCTTGTTTTTTATTTACCTCATGGCGGATACTTCGGACTTTGTCCGGGTGTTTTCTTTCATACTCCTGTAAAATCCGCCAGGAATCATCGGTGGAGCAGTCATCCACTGCAATGATTTCAAATTCCGGCAGGGTCTGTGCCAGCAGGGATTCCATGCAATAGGTGAGTTTTCCCCCACCGGCCATATTGTATACAGGAACGATAATGGACAATAACATTTATCTCTCCGCCTCAATCTTTCCTTTTTCCACGCGGTAAACGTGGTCGCACTTTTCAATGGTCTGCAAACGATGGGCTATAATGATCAGTGTTTTTTTGCCATGGAGGCTGTTGATGGAATCCATGATGGCCGCCTCGGTATCATTATCCAGTGCAGAGGTTGCTTCATCCAATACCAGAACCTCCGGATCATTGTAAAGTGCCCTTGCAATGCCGATACGCTGACGCTGTCCGCCCGACAAACGGATTCCCCGCTCACCGATGGTGGTGTCCAGGCCTTCGGGGATACTCTTAATGTACTCGTCCAGCTGCGCCTCTTTCAATACTTCCCATACCCTTTTCTCATCAATCTGGTCATCGGGTACGCCAAAGGCTACATTCCGGCGGATGGTGTCATCCAGCATGAAGATCATCTGGGGAATATATCCGATATTTTTCAGCCAGCCTTTGTAATCACTGCGGATATCGGTATCGTCCGCATAGATATGTCCGCTCTGTACCTCCAGAAGCCCCAACAGAATATCCACGACCGTAGATTTTCCTGCTCCGGAGGGACCTACCACTCCCACAGAGGTTCCCACCCGGATTTCAAAGCCTGCATGGTCGAAAATCAGCCTGTCCGTATTGGGATAGGCATAAGTAATATCCTCTACACGAATTTTATTTTTTACCGGAAGCTTCTGTTGGTCAGGCTTTGCAAATTCCGCCTTGACTGCATCCTCGCTGATCTCATCCTGCAGATTATCGCTGACATTCATCAGGAAGGGTTCAAAGTAAGCCATATTGGTCAACTGATTATTGATGCGGTTGGCACTGGGAATCAGACGTACTGCTGCCAGGCCAAACACACCAATGGTTGCCACCATGTTGGTCAAATCCTGTCCGGAAAGCATCATTACCATAAGGTAACCAATCATTACCATAATACAGACCGTTTCAATCAGCAGTCTGGGGGTAGCACTGTACAGACTGTATTTCTGCACCGCATCCACATAGCCATGCCCGCAGATTACATACTCATCCACGAAATACTGCTCTTTCTGGGTAATTTTTACTTCCTTGATTCCGGTAACCGTCTGGGAAATCCACTTAAACAGCCTGCTGTAATAGTCCTGGTTATCCTGTCCTGCCTTCTTCATGGTAGGTTTGATCCGTTTCATAATCACAAACAGAGTAACGATCAACACCACTGCAATCACAACCGCCATCAGTGGCTGCATCACAAACAGGGTCAGGCCGAGCGTCAGGAAAATAATGCACTCGGAGGTAATCTGCAGCACCGCCAGAATCAGTGCATACATATTGTTTACATCGGAAGTGATGTTCCTCTGAATCACCGCTGTATCCGCATTTAAATAAAACTCATAGCTGCGTTTTAAATAATTCCGCATCATGCGTTCTGAGGTCCGGAACTGGTTGGTATACACGAAATGCAGGGTTGCTTTCTGCTGTAAAAAAAGAAAACTGTTTTTCAGAATAAAGGCGATAATCAACGCCGTCATAACCACCATGGCAAACTGGGTGGTGCTTTGCATGTGCATCCCCTCATACAGCATTTTTACTGTTTTGTTTGTTTCCACGGATTCCGGATTGATAACCACGGTAATCACCGGGAAAATCAGGGTGATACTGGCAGTCTCCAGCACTGCTCCAAGGATCATCAGCAGCACAAGCCACCCCATGGTCCGTTTCTGTTTCTTGTCCAGCAGTACATTTAATTTGCGTAAAATTTTCTTCATGCTGAAACCCTTTCTGGTTTAAATATATTCATTCTGGCGGTGGATTTCCGGAGCTTCATACTTGTCCAGAAAGTCTCTTCCCAGCATCACGTTCTCCTTCGTAAACTGAATGGCATTGGTCACCGTCAGCACGGAAATCACCTTGTCAAAGGAAAGCCCCGGAATGAAATTCATCATTTCCATAGGGAATTTACCGTCTAAGACCACACAGTCCGGAAATAATTTCTCATAATCCAGGATGTCTCTGGGATGGGGTTTGATAAAAATCTGGGCATCCTTCCTGTACATTTCCACAATATCCCGGAAAATTTTTTCCCGGATCTCCAGGGTACAAAGGGGTTCCGACAAAATCAATATTTTATGCTCATTGCCATTTTGGATCTGCCGCTTCAATCCATCCATATCTTTTAAGAAGGAACGAAGAATGACCTCTTTGTCCTGTGGAGTCAGCTGTTCCACCAGTTTTGCCCTGGGTACCTCCTTATACTTTGCCAAAGGATATTTGAGCACAGAGGTATCGTTGACTTCCATATCCAGACAGTATTTCCCATAACCGTTCTGGATAAAGATCAGATTGTGGGCTGCCATCCAGGCCTTGACCTGAAAAGCGCCACGGTTGTCGTAGCGGGCGGTATCGTAATGCTGGATGCAGTTCAAGCCGTCCTCCAACGCATGATAATAGATTTTCTTATAGCTTAAATAGTAGCCAATGGGGTCGGAATCGCAGAAGACATAAATGTCCCGATAGGTTTTAAAATCCACGGGAATACAGGGTTCTTCCAGTTTTCCATAACGTTTGCAGAAGCGAATCCGTTCCAGCATGTTAAACACAAGGTTTCCCCGGTCTTTTTTTAGGGAAACAAGTTCCGGAAACTGGGAAAAGTGCTTTTCCTCAAAAGGAATGATCCGATTCCAGAATCCGGTGGCATCCATCCGTTCCTTTAATCCGGAAAAGTCGTTGGACATGGTGCTAAGAAGAAGATCTGCCTTGTCCGTAGGTTTGTCCTCTGTGGATGCTTTTTGCAATGCGCATTCTTTCAGATAAGCTACATAAACATGATAAAAAGTATGGCAGACATACACTCTGCTGGTATTTTTCACGCTAATTTTCTCACTTTCATGGTCATCCGATGTATACGGCGTACTGTCCTGGGTGCTGTGGCAAACAGCATCAGATATACACGATTCTTCCTTGTCAGCCAGGGATTACAGCAAATATCTCTTCTGTGTGCTCTCAAATACGCCACAACCTGCCGATACATCCGATTTTCTCCTGTCATCCGGGAAATGGGAATATGCAGCAGGTAATCTAACCGTTGATATAAATTAAACCGGATCGCCTCCGATTCAAGCTGTGGGAAATCCCGCACCACCTTATCATATACCATGTCCGCATTGTTCACAATATCCAAAAAAACAGGGGAAAATTCTTCCTTCGTCTGTTTTCTGGTATTGGAACCAATGCGGTAAAATACATGATAACAATATCCCGGCAGTGACCAGATCTGAGGCAAATCAGAAAGCATTTGAATCATTAAATAAAAATCCTCGTTTAACATGCCTTCCGGGAACAGACGGGGAGAGGCATCCTCCGGAAAAAAGAGACTGCGATGGATTAATTTGGTACAAAAGGAGCAGTCTCCACGATGCAGTAACAGTTCCCGTAAAAAGTTTTCTGCAGAAACAGATTCCAGTTTTGGGGGTGGCACACAGATATCCGGCAACCGATTTCCCTGTGCATCGATTTCATTTCGTCCCACCTGTGCCATCAGGCCCTGATGCTGCCGCAGCACTTCCAGCAGTCTCTCATACATGTCCGGCTCCACGTAGTCATCGCTGTCTACGAATCCCAGATATCCTCCCCTGGCCTGCAGGATTCCAAGGTTCCGGGCAGAGGAGGAGCCGCCATTTCCCTTATGAAACACGCGAATCCGACTATCCTTTTCTGCCAGTTGGTCGCATAATGTTCCAGTTCCATCGGTGGAGCCATCATCCACCAGGAGAATTTCCATTTTTTTATAAGTCTGTGCAAGAAGCGAATCCACACACCGCTCCAGGCAATCCAATATATTATAAACCGGTACAATCACACTAACCAGATTCTGATTGTTATTATTTTCCATACACGTTCTCCGTCATGATGCGGTACATCTTTCTCTGAGGGATCACCGGCGCCGGGCTTCCCGGACCATCTGACGGAATCCCTTCCCCGCAGACAGCCTTTTTCCGTTCCACCAACAGGTTTTCACAAAGCTTCAGAAAATGTTCTGCCGCCTGTCCGGCATTCCAGGTTTTTGTAATGGTCGCATAGGCATTCTGTGCCAGTTGCTCACAGACTTTGGGGTTTCCGGCAAGTAAGAGTGTATGGTCAATGCACTCCTGCAAATCTCCGTTCTGATATACCAATCCGTTTTTCCCATGCTGCATGAGATAGGGGGCTGCACCCAACGCATGGTTTACCACCACCGCACATCCACTGTTCATCGCCTCGTTTAACACTGCCCCCCAGCCCTCCCGGTAGTCACTGGTGAACAGAAAAATATGGGCTTTCTCCATGTAATGACGCACCTGCTCCGGTTTCTGAAAGCCGGTAAAGGTTACCTGCTCTGTTACTTTTTTTTGCTCTACCAGTTCCACCAGCTGTTCCTGCATTTCGCCATCACCTACCATGGTGAGATGAAAAGGAATTTTCTTTTCCTTCAGGGCTGCTGCCACCTGCACTGCAGTCTCAGGATGCTTCCAGTCAATAAAGCGGCCTGCCCAAAGGATTTCTGCCGGTGTTTGCAAATCCCGCTGCTGTTTTTCCCGCAGAAAATTCTCCTCATAAACTTTCTCCGGCGGGAAATATCCCCAACGGAACATCTTGTGCGGAAAGCTGTGAATCAATGCGAAATCTGATGCCACATATCCACCGGCACAGAGCAGATAATAGGGACTCTTCCGATACTGGATATAATCCCGGTATTTCTGTTTTAATCCCCGGGGGGAAAGGGCTTTCCATCGCCCTTCCTTATAGATCCGCTCTGAATTGCGAAAGGTGAGTTTTCCTGCCTGCAGCCGGGGGACGATCAGTTCTTCCATGCCTGTCCAGCCGAAAATCACCACATCGCTGTCCAGAATCAGCTGCCGGCAGGTTTCCTCCTCTTCCCGGAATTTCCGGACGAAGGAAAGGCTCTGGGCCGAGGTGTCCCACCCCATCTGTACCCTTTCCTCCTCCATGGGCTGGGTCTGGATAAAAGTATAATCTTCCCCTAACCGCGCCCGCATTGCTTCTGAGAAGGGCTGTTGATGATGGTTCATATAGTTAGAAACAAAGGTTACTTTCATGAATGAAGAATCTCCTGATAGATTTCCATTAACCGTGCAAAGTTTTTCTGAGGATCATGGTTCTGCAGTGCCCTCAGCCTTGCGTTTTCAGACAGTTTTTCCGCCAGTTCCCTGTCCTCAAAGACACGCATCACCCGTCTGGCCAATTCCTTTTCGTCAGAGAAGGCATAGAAAAGACCATCCTGCTCGTCCGTAAGCAGACTTTCCAAGCCTCCCACTCTGGAGCTTACCACCGGTACTCCCAGCAGCATGGCTTCCCCAATGGAGTTGGAGGAATTTTCCATGGAGGAGGCGCTGACGAACACATTCGCCTGCAAATACTCCTGTTTCATCTGTTCTGCGTCCAGTTTTCCAAGAAATGTGACCTGCCCGGTACACTGGTTTTTCTTCATCAGATCCAGCAAATATTTCCCATAGGAGGAAATTTTCAGTTTTTCTTTCCAGGTGCCATGAGCGGTGATTACATCCCCTGCCACATGAACGGTCACATCCGGGTACATTTCCCGGATCAAGGGCAGGGCTTCCAAAACCTTGTGAAGCCCCTTTAAGGGATAGTTTCCCTGGCTGACAAAGATGCGGTGGGGCTGGCAATTTTCCTCGTTCCAGGTTTCCCCTTCATAGAAATTGCTGCGCATGGTTTCATTCATGAAGTGATACTGCATGGAGGGATGCACCCGCAAGGCTGCCTTCCGGTCAAACTCCGTCCGTCCGGTCACATGTCCTGCAATGCGTAAAAGCTGAGTTTCATGCTCTGCCCGCAATGCGAATTTTTCCTGCTGCTCCTGGATATTGTCCCGTTTCATCCAGTCCCGGAAGGTAAAGCGTTTGATCACTTTTTCCGGCAAATCCGCAAAATAGGCATCGGCACAGGCACTCATAATGCCCTGTAAGCCCACCAGAATCCGTTCCGGACGGTTAAAGGCTTTTGCCGCCGCCAGGGCATGGGGATATTCGGTTCCGAAAATATGGAGCATATCCGGCCGGAACTGTCCAATAATGGACTCCATCTGACGCTCCACTTTAAAATCATAAAAGTGCAGGTTTACATTATCCTGAACAATTCCAAAGTAAGAAAACCCATCCGCTTCTCCACGAAGCAGTTCCCTTCCCTCTCCATCCTGAGATTCATACACTTTTTTCAGACTGTCCGGAATGGGGAAACAAATCCCGATTTCCAGGTTTCTTGTGCTCTTCTCTTTTTTTATCTGTTCCAAAATGCCTGCGATCCAGCCCTCTTTGTTGGTGGGTTGTAACTGCAGGCTTTCTGCCACCACCGGCGGCATCTGATTACAAATCCATAATATACGCATTGCTGTCTTCTGCCTCTTCCCTATCGATGATAAAATTTCTTCACAATGTTATTATACGCGTCTGCAAATCTGGGATTAGTGGCCAGTGCATGACGAAGGGGTGCCAGGGTAAGGATCAGGTAAGCCCGGTACTGAAAACGCTGTGCTAAAGTCATGTACATTCCGGTAATCTCCCGGTGCTCTTTTGCCGACTGTCTTTCATTTTCTTTTGTCTCAGAAAACCCACCGCCTTCATAGGATACCACACATTCCGGCACATAGGTGAACCGGGCTTTTCCCTGAAAAAAACACCATAAAAAATGTTCGTAGTCCGCCCGTACTTTATACCGGGTATGGTACTGTCTCTCCCGGAACAGATCGGTGGAATAAAAACAGGTCTGATGACAGGGGATATTCCGGTAACAGGTAAAGGCGGTAATCTGAGGTGCGGAATATTCAATCGAACCGCTCTGTGCCTGATAGCGGTTTCCATAGAAAATATGCCTCTTCCTCTCTGTGCCGATCGCTTCGGCAAACCGCTCCAATACCTGCTCCGAGTAAAAATAATCGCCGCAGTTCAAAAACAGGCAATAGTCTCCAGTCATATAAGCACATGCCTGGTTCATGGCATCATAGATGCCGGTGTCTTTTTCATGAATCACACAGATTCTGCTCTCACCGCTACGGGCAAGGTGTTCTTCCAGTTTTTCTACCGACCCGTCTGTGGAACCTCCATCCTTCACAACGACCTCGTAATTTCCATAGGTCTGCATCCGGATGCTGTCCATGGTTTCTTTTAATTTTTCGCCTGCATTCAGGCACACCACCAATAACGAAAATTTTACGCTCATACTCTTTCTCATAATTGAAACAGCCAGGTTTCGTAGGGAAGCAAGCCCACATTTACATCCCCGGCCTTGATCAGAAACAGTCCAAAATACACAATCCCCGCCAGGATGACCATGCCCCGCCAGAATTTCTTTTCCTTTTCCTCCATGCCCTGTAACAGTGCCGGTAAAAAGAGAATATGGCTGATGGTCAGATAATAACCAATCCTGGAAATAATAGGCAGGAAGGAGCAGCAGGTATACAGCACACAGGCTCCTAAGTTTAAATAAAAGTAAAAGCGGTTCTCTTTGTTGTCCCGCACACACTTCCTGTAATAGAGCAGGCTGAGTACCAGCACCGCCAGGCATCGCAGAATATTGGGGATACTGGTTCCTCCCTCCAGATACTCCGTGTCTTTATAGGAGGGATATAAGAATACCACCACGTCCAGGTAGAAGTCTTTAAAAATCAGAAAACTGACACTGAGCACACCTGCCACCGCCAACATCCACTTCTTCCAGTCTATGGCTGCAAGCAGATACAGGGGAATAATCACCAACAGGGATTTGTGGAACAGGGAGCCCAGTAACACCATCAGGATAAAACGCCCGTACTGTTTCTTTTGTACATATCCCAGACACAGAAAAGCAATTGCCAGTGCCAGATAATACCGCACGGTATTCATGGTCTGGAAATAGTATCCCAGGGTCATGAACAGGAAAAAGGTCAGGGGAAAATCCAGGCTTTGGCGCATCATGCCTACCAGAAACAGCAGGATCGTCACAAAGGCATAGAGGGCAAACATCAGCCTGGCATTTTCAAAACCGGAAAGGGCATTAATCAGTCTGACTAATCCGTTAAAACCGATTTCCGTAGGTACCACCTGATTAAACTGAATCAGGTGGACGAATTCCACATACCGCTCATAGTCATTGCCGATTCCGGTGCGAAAGGCGGATACGGCAAACAGCAGTAAAAAAATCAAAGTTAAAGCCAGACCGTTAATGGTCTGCTGTCTGGTCAGATGGCTGGCCTGCTGAGGGAGAGGTGTCTGTATTCCTCCCGTAAGGAAGCGGGCCAGCATCCGTTTGCTGCACACCAACCCTGCAAAAATAACGGTGATGGTGGTCAATAAAATATAAAAGAGCATGTTCTCTACTCCTCCGGCATGGGATTCAAACGGTAACCGGCCTTCATCAACTGTTTTGCCTTTGCCACAGGAAACTGTTCACACATGGTTTTCCTGTTTTTGTAAAGAAAGCGCGCTCCCATAACGGGAGCCAGTTTCCCATAGAGATAATGGTACAACACGCCTCTGTCATAGAAAAACTTCCCATTGTATCCGTGGAACCAGGTGGATGGCCGTGGAATCTCCTCTCCGATGGTAACCGGTATGGCAAACACCTTCATTCCACCCTTAATGCAGTCCCGGATAAAAAGGCTGTCCTCTCCATTGCTGTACCTGGCTCCCCCGCCAAACCACAGATGATAGGTCAGGTTCAGCTCATGCATCCGTTCCGTGCGGAGGGCAAAGCTATAGGCAGGATAGCGGCCACAGTTGTACCACTTCACCGGATGGAAGCTTTCCGTCCAGTAGGTACGCCGTTCCGGTGCTACTTCCACATTAAACAATAACATGTCTGCCTCCGGGTGCTCCCGGAAAGCTTTGCGTACTGCCTGGGCATAGCCTTTTCTGTATACAATATCCTCATCGGTGAAAAGACAAAGATCCCGGTCTGCCCGGAGCAGCGCATGGTTACGGCTAAGCCCCACACCTTTTTCCTGCATGTGAAAGCATCGAATCTCATGCCCCTCATAGGTAAATTCTTCATATCCGTAGGGCATTTTCTGATTTACCAGAATACAGTCGCATTCCGGTTTCATTTTTTCCATGAGGGCGTGGGCATCCTGCCCCACAGAAGAAATCAACATTTGCAGAGTCATTGGTCACTCCTCCCTGTTTTCCGCCCATAGTACTGGTCTAAAAGCTTTTGATCCCCATTGCTGAGAATCACCCCATCCGCAGGACAATCCTGCAGCTTCAATTGTTCCAGAAGATACTGCAGCTGTTTGCCGTTTTTCTGTCCGCAGGGCACCTCTACCAGGACTTTGTCAAAGCCACGGAGTTTCCCGTAAATCTGAATTCCATCAGAAAGCCGGACTGTTTCCGGGTTTGCTGACACTTCCGGAAAGTTTTCCCCGGTTTCCTCCAATAGGAGAAGTCCTACTTTTTCCCCGGGATAACGATAGTTCATATTTGCCTGCAGTTCCTCTTCCCGCCAGCCCAGCACACCCAGTACCGGCAAGCCGTATCTTTGTGGGATGTCCTCGGGCAGATAGATGGTATCGTCCATGGCATAGTAAAGGAAAAGCAGCAACAGGGCGGTCAGTGTACACAGAACCGCGCAGACTACAGCTACTCTGCCTGTCTGTAAATCAAAAATCACTGCCTCCGGCTCTGTGGTCCGGTATACGGTAATCTGATCCAGTTCTTTCATGGTAGTGGCAAAATGCACCAGGGACTGTTCTGTGGCATCTAAAATCTCCCTGGTCTGAAGAGGATCATGGGTACGGACAGTGATGGTTAAAAGCCGGATATCTGTGAGAATCTCCGCAGTAACCGCATCACGCACTGCATCTTCCCGGTAGCCTTCCGGTAAAAGTGTCATTGTATATTTCAGAATAGGGTCGGTTTTCATCAAATCGTCCCAGGTATAACCATTGTAATACTGGTAAGCCTCCCCCGTGGATTTCTCTGCAAAATCAATGTACAGTTTTCCCACTGCCTCGTATTCTCTCGCCGGGGCATAAACCACATGCACAACAAGATAACAGGCGCACCCAGCCAGTGCGCCTGTCAAAGCCGCAAGAAGAACCATCCAAATTTTACGCAGACCAAGTAATCCTAAGCGCTTTAAATCCATGCCTTTATTCCTTTTCTTTTAATGCGGTTGTCTGTTTCTCATCAATTCCTTCCGTGCTCTCCGGCTTAAACAGGATCTTCAGGGTCAGAAGCATCAGTTTCAAGTCCAGCCACACGGTATAGTTTTCGATATAAAATAAATCCAGTTTTAATTTATCATAAGGAGTGGTGTTGTACTTTCCATACACCTGGGCATACCCTGCCAGCCCAGCCTTCATCTTCATACGGAAGGCAAATTCCGGCATGTCCTCCATGTATTGTTTGATAATCTCCGGCCGCTCCGGTCTGGGACCGATAAAGGACATCTCCCCTTTTAAGATATTAAAGAGCTGGGGAAGCTCGTCCAGACGAACCTTGCGGATAAATTTTCCCACAGGCGTAATACGGGAATCGTTCTGGGATGCCAGTCTTGCCACTCCATCCTTCTCCGCATCCACCCGCATGCTTCTGAATTTCAGGATCTTAAACTCTTTTCCTCCAGTGGTACAACGTACCTGCTTATATAAGATCGGGCCATGATCATACAGTTTCACTGTCAGCGCTGTGATCAGCATAAAGGGGGAAGCCAGCACAATCAGGATCAGGGAGCACACCACATCAATCAAGCGTTTCACGATGCGCTGCTCAATGGTCATGGAATATTCCCTGGTGAGGAAGATGGGGGTGTCAAAAAGATGCACCGGATCTGCTCCGCGTATAATGACATCCGAAATCTTCGGCATCAGATAAACCCGGATATACTTGCTGTAACAATATTTCAACAGATCATTGCGGACACTGGTGGGAATATCCCATAGCACAATGCCGCCATACCCGGCAGTAATCTCATCATAAATGGCAGGAAGTCCCTCCGTCAGATTCATGCTCTTCACAATATCATACTTGTCCGGTCTGCTGGCAAATTTTCCCATAATATCCTGAATGGGGCGTTCGCCGTAGATCAGGAGCAGTTTTCTGGGAGGAAACAGCCGTTGATATACCTTCTGGCAAAGAATGGTCCAGACTGCGGCAATTGCCAGCTGTACTGCCGCTGCCCACAGCATGTAGGAGGGGCGGAGCAATGTCAACGCCATCAGGGACAATTGAATATAGGAAATAATATTCACGCACAGCAGGGCAAAAAACTGGGAGAAAAACACATCCGTTGCCTTGAGATATCCAATCCTTGTGCCTCCATAGGTCTGGGAAAACAGGGTCAGTAACGCAAAATAGAGCAAAATGAGCAGCCAGTGACCTTTTTGCCAGAAGGGAAGCCGATAACTGATATAGGGAAAATAGATATGGTACCATAAATACCCATACACCGCGGTCTGAAGGATCAGTCCGCTCAGGGATAAGAGCAGAATGATGGCACGTTTTAAGGATTCATGTTTTCTCATAACATACTCCGTATTGATCGAATTTATCTTTTAGTATAGCATTGTTTCCCGGATTGTGCAATTCCACCCATTTCACGGGCAAAGATAGTAGGTTGTGGTAGACGCATAGCTCCCCAGTTCTGTGGAATTGGTCAGTTGCGACCATTTATTACCAATGGCAGAATATACCGGTTCTTCTTCACAGCCATGTCCCAAAATGAGAAGCATTCCGTTGTCGACCGGTAACTCCAGGTCATCCAGTTTATCCAGGTCACGGGTAGACACAAATGTGATGCTTTTATAGTTCTGTGCCTCGCAGAAAATCGTGGGGAGTTCATAGGCATACTCAAAGACGCAGAGGGCGTCCCTATCACTGTACTGCCCTGCTGTCTGTAAAAGCCTGCCCGTGCTGCGATATAAATAATTCCAATTATCCTTCCAGTGAAGCAACGTACCTCCCAGCAGCACAATGCAAAACAGTGGAATCAGCAGCTTATACCATTTCACATGCCGGAGCAGGCTCAGGGGCAGTGCGACCCCGAAAATGATCAGCAGCGCATAAACCGGATGAAAATACCGGTCTACAATATAAACAGCTATTTTTGAAATAATCAGAAAATAAAGAATACCTGGCAGCACCGCAAGGATCCACTGTTCTACTTTTTCCCGCTCCAACCGCACAGGCTGTTTTTCTTTTCTGTCTGAAATCAGCCAGATTCCAACTCCTGTCATGCTCAATATGAACAGCAATAAAAAACAATCCCCGAAAAGGCGCTGATTCAGCAAATGGTAGCAGCTTTTCAGACGATACCAGCTTCCTTCTACTGACATATCCGTGAGATTGTCCAGGGTAGCAGCTCCACGATAGCCGCCACCAATAGACTGTTTAAGACTTGCCGGGAAAATAGCAATTGTGAGAATTCCCGCCACGATCATACCTCCAACCGAAACTCCCAAATCTTTCCACCTGTGATTCCACAACAGATAAATTCCCCACACCATACACATGGAAAACAGATATACAACAAAGTAATAGTGAGTCAATGCCCCTGCTACTGCCACTACACTAATTTTCAAATAAAATTTCCAGTCCGTCTGATCTTTATTTTTTACGAAGAGCCATGTAAATAAAGTACACCAGAACATCGTCATCACATACATTCTCAGGAAGGTCATAGAAGAGAGCACACCCGATGCGATGCAAAAAAATCCGGAGCATACAAAGACGATCCATTCCTGTCCTGTCAATTCTCTTGTCAGCTTTCTCATCACAAACAGTGTAAGCAGTCCAAATACCAGATTAATGACAGCCCCGAACCACTTACTGTAAATACCGGGAAAGAAAGAGCAAATCGTATGAATCAGGGTGTAGTACAAAGGTGGATGTACATCTGCCGCCTGTTTTTCCCACACATTTCTATAATTGAAGCGGTTCTCCGGTTGTACGGTCATAACATTCTGCCATGCTTGTCCCGCAGGCTCATATGTTTTCCCCATTTCCGGTGCAAGGGTAATTTCTTCATCGTAAGAATTATTCGCTAAAATGTAAGTCAACACTTCATCCGTATGTAAATTACGCTTTTCTGAAATGCCAATCACAATCATTCCTGCCAAAAATAAATAGAGACAAATTGTGCTGACATACCTCATCCAAGGTTTTATCCTCATTCCCGTACCCTCTCTTCTCAGATTCTCCGCATGGTGGCCCGCCAGGCCCAGAAGCAGAAATACCAGGCACTCTGGAAAAGATTCAGGTGTTCCTGTCTGCGATACAGATTCCAGATGCGTTTCACGGCTTCCAATTTGTTAGAGGAAAGGGATTTCTTCGGTCTGCGGTAAATAGCCAGTACTTCATCCAGTCCATAGGCGGTGTAACCCTGTCTGAGAATACTCCACCAGGAGGCAGTGTCCTCACTTTTTACCAGTGGCATGGTAATCTGCTCCTTCGTGAGTCTGGTCAGGTCAAAGACCACCGTCGTGGTAAAAATAATGGTACGGGAAAGTGCTTTTCTGTAGGTCAGTTCCGGCAGGACATGAACAATTCTTCCGGTTCCCTTTGCATTTTCATCCCCGAATTCATAGGAGCAGCAGACAAAGGCAGCCTGCTTTTCTTCCATGAAAGCCAGTTCTTTTTCCATTTTCTCCGGAAGCCAGATATCATCTGCATCCAGATAAGCCAGATATCTTCCCTCTGCCTCGGCAATTCCCCGGTTTCTGGCGGCGGCGGCCCCACTATTTTGTTCCTGCTGGATCAAGTGAATTCTGGAATCTGGATTCTTTTCCAGGTAGTCTTCAATCACCTGGCTGCTTCTGTCGGTGGAAGCATCATTCACCAGAAGCAGTTCCCAGTTCTGATAGGTCTGGCTTAAGACCATCTGTATGGTTTCCAAAATATAATTTTCCGCATTGTAGACCGGTGTCACAATGGATAATAATTCCTGTGTCATCTGTTCTCCCCTGACAGCCGCATGCCGCAGCTTTTTCTGTTACTAATATACCATATATTTCCTGATAGGGCAAAAAAGAGTGATTCGCTTTTGGCAAACCACTCCCAGGTGCATTTCGACATCTTTTATTTTCAAGTTTCTGTACTATGTTTTGATTGTTAGTTCACTTGTCTTTTAAATCAAGGCGGATCTTGTCCGCAATACGTGCGATATATTCGCTATTCGTAGGTCTTCCCTTTCCCGTATCCGCTGAGTATCCAAACAAATCTTCAAATGTGTCAATATTTCCACGAAGCCAGGATACTTCAATGGCATTGCGGATTGCCCGCTCTACCTTCTGATCCGTGGTGTGAAAATGTTTTGCTATTGTGGGATATAATAGTTTGGTTACAGAGCTGACTACAGCCATATCTCTTCCCGAAATCATGATTGCTTCCCTGAGATAGTGATACCCCTTTAGATGGGCCGGAACTCCCATATCCAGCATGATTCTTGTCACATACCTCTCCAATTCAGCTTCCGGCACCGCCGTAATATCCATAATATGATTCCCCTTTCATCATATGAACCATCAAAGATGTCGTCTTGCATGATAATCATACCATAGGTGTCGAAAGTTGTTAAGAAATTTTCACCGCGCATATCGACAAAAAAATTCTAAATGTCCTCTTTTGCAATATAGATAGGACGCTTTTTCACTTCCATATAGGTTTTGGACAGATACTGACCAATCACTCCCAGGCAGAGCAGCTGGACACCGCTGACCAGGGAAATAATGCAGACCAGGGAAGGCCAGCCGGAGGTGGGATCCCCGAATACCGATGTCCGCACAATGATCACAATGATCAATACAAAGGCGAGAATACAGAATACCACGCCCATGATCGAAGCGAAGGCAAGGGGAGCTGTGGAAAAGGCGGTAATTCCCTCAAAGGAATACATGAGAAGTTTCCAGAAATTCCACTTGGTCTGTCCTTTATTCCGCTCCACATTTTCAAATTCCAGCCATTTGGTCTTAAAGCCGACCCAGCCATAGATTCCCTTCGTAAAACGGTTATACTCTGCCATGGAAAGGATGGCATCTGCCATCTGACGGGTCATAAGACGATAATCCCGGGCTCCATCCATCATTTCCGTCTGGGAAATTTTATTCATCAGCTTATAGAACATCCGCGCAAAGAAAGAGCGGATAGGGGGTTCTCCCTTTCTGGTGACACGGCGGGTAGCCACACTGTCGTAGCCCTCGTCAATGCCTGCAAACATCTCCGGCAAAAGAGCAGGGGGATCCTGCAGATCCACATCCATCATGACTACATAATCGCCTTTTGCCTTCTGCAGACCGGCATAAATTCCCGCCTCTTTTCCAAAGTTTCTGGAAAAAGAAACCACATGGACACGGCTGTCCTCCCGGATTAACTTCTTGATCTCTTCCAGGGTATGATCCCGGGATCCGTCATCGATATAAATGACTTCCACATCCAGTCCCCTTTTATCAAAGAAGGGCTGGTTTTTGAACAATTCGACATAGAAATCCCGGATATTTTCTTCTTCATTATAACAAGGTACAATCACACTCAAAAGCTGC
Source organism: uncultured Lachnospiraceae bacterium (assembly GCA_934371505.1). Taxonomy (GTDB): domain Bacteria; phylum Bacillota; class Clostridia; order Lachnospirales; family Lachnospiraceae; genus UMGS2037. Next base: position 1,019 of record CAKRNW010000026.1, on the reverse strand, counting down.
ATTGCATCTTCTCCTCTGTCCTATTTTAGTTCTTTATAGTCTGGCCTGGTCTACATTCTCTCTGAACCAGTCATAGGCAAGTTTGATGCCCTCCTCCAGCTCCACTTTATGTGTCCAGCCCAGGTTGTGAAGCTTGGTCACATCCGTAAGTTTACGTGGGGTTCCATCAGGCATGGCACTGTTCCAGACGATTTCACCCTCATATCCAACCGTCTTTTTCACTGCCTCGGCCAGCTGTCTGATGGTCACTTCCTTACCGGTTCCGATATTCACATGCTGCTCGCCACTGTAATTTTCCAATAAAAATACGCAGGCATCCGCCATATCATCCACATACAGGAACTCACGCAGGGGTGAGCCGGTTCCCCAAAGTTCCACTGTGGGAGCCTGGCTGACCTTTGCCTCATGGAATTTACGAATCATCGCCGGCATAACATGAGAGCCCTGCAATTCATAGTTATCGTGAGGTCCGTATAAATTGGTGGGCATACAGCTGATAAAGTCATCACCATACTGCCGTTTATAGAATTTACACATCTCCAGTCCGGAAATCTTTGCAATGGCGTAAGCCTCGTTGGTCGCCTCCAGCGGGCCGGTCAGCAGTGCGTCTTCGGGGATAGGCTGGGGAGCCATCTTGGGGTAGATGCAGGTACTTCCCAAAAACAGTAACTTCTTCACTTTAAAATCGTGGCAGCATTTGATCACATTACACTGAATCTGCATATTTTCATAAGCAAACTCTGCAGGGGTAGTATTGTTGGCATTGATTCCGCCAACCTTCGCTGCTGCCAGAACCACCACATCGGGTTTCTCTGTCTCAAAAAACTCCCGGACTGCCGCCTGATTGGTGAGATCCAGTTCCTTATGGGTTCTGCCAATGATGTTGGTATAACCCTTCGCCTGAAGGTTGCGGACAATGGCACTTCCCACCAGTCCTCTGTGTCCTGCTACATAAATCTTGTCTGTTTGATTCATTTTCTTTGCCTTTCCTGTTTCTATCTATCTTTTGTAACTATTCA
>CAKRNW010000025.1 GCA_934371505.1 uncultured Lachnospiraceae bacterium | reverse complement strand
TGGACGAGAAACAGCTTGCCCTTGCCCGGCTTTTTGCAGAGGCGGGGAAACCCATTCTGGGTATCTGCAAGGGCTGTCAGGTCATCAATGTGTGCTTTGGAGGCACCTTGCTTCAGGATTTGCCCAATAACATCTACCACCAGTGGGACAGAGAGCGGGAGGAGGACGAACATCACGGCGCCATCGCCACCGGGGACAACTGGATTTCCCAACTGTACGGAACCGGCATGGTGACTATCAACAGCGCCCATCACCAGGCACTGGACAGACTGGGAGCGGGACTGATGGTCTGCCAGAAAAGTGAAGATGGTGTCATTGAGGCAATCTGCCATGAAACGAAGCCCATTTTCGCTACCCAGTGGCATCCGGAACGGATGACCCGGCAGTGGAAAGAAAATCACCCAGACACCGTGACTGCCAGAACCGCCTGTGTGGATGGCGGACTGGTTTTTCAGCATTTTTTACAGCTTTTACAGGAGTACAATTCATGAAAACGACACCGGACATCAATGAGGATGTGGAACAGATTTTAAGCAAAATCCAGTGCTTTGCCCTGGATATGGACGGCACCATCTATCTGGGAGAGCAGTGGATAGACGGGGCGAAGGATTTTCTTCATAAAGTGGAGGAGGCGGGGAAACGCTATATTTTTCTCACCAACAATTCATCCAAAAACCCGGAGGTGTATGTGGACAAGCTGCACCGCATGGGGCTTGAGGTGACGAAGGAGCAGATTGTCACCTCCGGACAGGCGACCATTTTCTATTTGCAAAACCATTTTCCCGGAAAAAAGGTGTTCCTGTTGGGAAATGAACTGTTGAAGACCGAGTTTGAGCAGGAAGGAATCCGGTTAGAGGAGGAAAACCCCGAGGTGGTTGTGGTGGGATTTGACACCACCCTGGATTATGCCAAAATGTGTAAGGTCTGTGACTTTGTCCGGGCAGGACTGCCTTACCTTTCCACCCATCCCGACTATAACTGTCCCACAGAAACCGGATTTATTCCCGATGCCGGGGCAATCCATGCCTTTATCCATGCCTCCGCATTCCGCTATCCTGACCGGATCATCGGAAAGCCCAACGGGGATATCGTAGATTATCTCATTGACCGTATCCGGCTGCCCAGAGATCAGATCATGATGATTGGCGACCGTCTGTACACCGATGTGGCGGCGGGGAGAAACAACGGGCTCTACAGCATGCTGGTACTCAGCGGAGAGGCGGATATGGAGGATGTGGCGCAGTCGGAGGTGGAGCCACACCTGATTTTTGATTCCGTAAAGGAGATTATTCCTTATTTATGATAGATGCACCTATTTCTGTAATGAAAATCATAGAGACACTGGAGCAGGCGGGCTTTGAGGCCTACGCGGTGGGCGGCTGTGTCCGTGACAGCCTGCTGGGGCGGAATCCCAGCGACTGGGACATCACCACCTCTGCCCGCCCGGAGCAGGTGAAGGCACTCTTTTCCCATACCATCGACACCGGTATCCGGCACGGCACTGTGACGGTGATGCTGGAGCATGTGGGCTATGAGGTGACCACCTACCGGATTGACGGGGAGTATGAGGATAGCCGTCATCCCAAGGAAGTGATTTTCACCCCCCTGCTCACCGAGGATTTGAAACGCCGGGATTTTACCATCAACGCCATGGCGTGGAATCCCAGAGCGGGCATTATTGACGAATTCGGCGGCATGGAGGATTTGGACGAGGGTATCATCCGCTGTGTGGGAAGCCCGGAGGAACGGTTTTCCGAGGATGCCCTGCGGATGATGCGGGCAGTGCGGTTCTCTGCCCAGTTAGGATATGAGATTGAGCCTGCCACGAAGGCTGCCATCCGGAAACTGGCGCCCAATCTGACCCATGTCAGCGCGGAGCGGATCCAGGTGGAGCTTGTGAAATTGGTGGAGTCCATGCACCCTGACTATCTGAGGGTGGCTTATGAAACCGGTATCACCAGAGTGGTTTTGCCGGAATTTGACCTTTGCATGGAGACGGAACAGCACAATCCCCATCACTGCTACACCGTGGGGGAGCATATGCTGCACAGCATGCTTGCCGTTTCCTCCAACCGCTATCTCCGGCTTGCCATGCTGTTACATGACATCGCCAAGCCGGAAAAGAAAAAGACGGACGAGCAGGGCATCGATCATTTCCACGGGCACCAGGAGGCCAGCGAGGAGATGGCGAAGGTGATTCTGCGTCGTCTGAAATTTGACAACGAGACGATCCGCATTGTCTCCCGGCTGATTGGCTTTCACGATTACCGTTTTCCTGCGGAGCGGCGCAGCGTGCGCCGGGCTGTGTGGAAGGTGGGAGAGGATCTTTTTCCCATGCTGTTACAGGTAAAAGAGGCAGACACCATGGCGCAGAGCCTTTATGAGCGGGAGGAAAAGCTGGAGTGGATCGCTAAGGTGGAGAAACTTTACCGGGAGATTCTGAAAGACAGAGAATGTCTGTCCTTAAAAGACCTGGCAGTGACCGGCAGGGATTTAATCCGGGCAGGCTGTGCGCCGGGACCGGAACTGGGCAGAATCCTTAACGAAATGCTCCAGGATGTGCTGGAACACCCGGAGCATAATAATAAGGAGTATTTGCTGCAATCCATCCGGCAGTAAAACACTTGAATATTTACGATAACACCCTCATAAGATAGGTTAGAAATAACCATAGGGGGGAAACAAGTGAATAGCAACGCTGTCAGTCTGCTGGAGCAGTATGAGTTGGAAATCCTGCGGACCTGGAGGGGACGGGATGCCTTTGTGTGCGACTCTGCCCAGGGTCTGTTTATCTTAAAGGAATACATGGGACCCAGAGAGAAAATCCTGTTTCAGGATAAGGTGTGCCGGCAAATCCGGGAGTCAGGATTTACCGGGGCGGAAACCATTCTGCCCAACAAGGAGGGAGAATTTCTCACGGTGGATACGGATGGAACTGCCTATCTGTGCAAATCCTATGTGGAGGGGCGGGAGTGCAACATCCGCGACCGGGAAGAAATTCTGCGGATGACGGAAGTGATGGCACGGCTGCACAAGGCGATGCACCTCCCGCTTCAGGAGACTGAAGGGCAGCAGCTTCCCACCCTTTCCCAGGAATTTGAAAAGAGGGGCAGAGAGCTTCGCAAGGTTCGCAAATTCCTGAAAAATCGTGGACAGAAAACGGATTTTGAGTTATTTTTATCCCAAAACTATGAGCTCTTTTTCCGCCAGGCAGAAGAGATTGCACGCCAGGCAGCAGGCATGGCTTCTCCCATGGAAAATTCCACGGAAACCCAGCCGGAGAAACCGGTGGCAGTGTGCCACGGGGACTTGCAGCATCACAATCTGCTCTTAAAAGACCGGGAGGCCTTTGTTATCAATTTTGAGAAGTGTGGCACCGGCAGCCAGATGCGGGATCTGTACCGTTTTATGCGGAAGTTTTTTGAGAAAAATGGCTGGTCTGTGGCTGGTGCCCGCCAGATTGTGGAGCACTATCAGAAGGAACGGACCATGGAGGCAGAGGATTTCCGTGAGCTGTATTACCGGTTTGCCTATCCGGAGAAGTTCTGGAAAATTGTCAACTTCTATTATAATAAAGGAAAAAGCTGGGTGCCCGGAAGAAATGGCGAAAAGCTGCAGAATCTTCTGGCACAGGAAGCAGAGAAACAATACTTTTTAGAGGAATTCGAGAGATATTTATGAAAAAATTCGCAACATTTATCTTAGTAATCACCATCGTGACGGCATTGGGGCTGTGTGGCTACGCTCTCAGGGTACTGGGAGTATTTGGGAACACTGCCCAGACCACCGTGGCGGAGAAGAGCGAACCGGAGCCGCCCGTGTTTTCTTCCTCCATCCCCGGAAGCTATGATTCCATGGATGAGGTGGCAGTGGTGATGGCAGTCAATCAGGAAGAAAAGACCATCACATTGCGAAACACGGATTTACAGCGCAACTACACCCTGGACTACAGCCAGGCGACCCGGATTACTGACCGCTATGGTTCCTCCCTTTCCATCGCTCAGGTAAAGGCGGGGGATTTGGTACAGGTTACTTTTTTGAAAAATAAAAAACGGCTGAACACTCTGTCCCTGTGTAGCGGGGAGGCATGGACTTATGAAAAAGTGACAGAATATGCCGTCAACCGTAATACCAGGGTTCTCACACTGGGGACGGATTCTTACAAGATCGGAGATGATACGCTGATTTTTTCCCAGGGAAAACCCATCGACTGGATGGATCTCAATGATGTGGATGTGCTGACGGTAAATGGAATCGAGCAGCATGTCTACAGCATCGTGGTGGAAAAGGGACACGGCTATCTCCGGCTGGAAAATGACACCTACTTTGTAGGTGGCTGGATTGAAGTGGGAGAAAGTCTCATCAGCCCCATCACCCAGGACATGCTCCTCACCGTGCCGGAGGGGGACTATCAGGTTCTTCTTACCAACAACGGCAACCGGGGAATAAAAAATATCAGCATTAAGCGGGGGGAAGAACTGGATCTGGATATCGGCGATATTGAGATAGAGGAAACCAAGATAGGACGGGTAGTCTTTTCCGTGACACCGGGCAATGCCAGCATTTATGTGGACGGCGGACTGGTGGATGTGGAAACGCCGCTGGAGTTAGAGTACGGCATCCACCAGATGATTGCCGGGGCTGAGGGCTATGACACCATGACCCGGTACATCAACGTGGGAGAGGAACTGGCCAACCTGGATATCCGTCTGGAAAAGACAAGCACCGTCAGCGGAAACAGCAGCAGTAATAACAGTGACAAAAACACCGCCGCCAGTGGGACAGGCAGTGTGATTTCCACCACCGACCAGGGACAGTATCACGTGATGATTACCGCGCCGGAGAAGGTGGAGCTGTATGTGGATGGCAATTACATCGGCATTACCCCCATCAGCTTCAAGAAGGTGGCAGGCAGTCATGTGATTACCCTGCGCAAGGACGGCTATGTGACTCGCAGCTATACCATCCAGGTGGACGAGGAGCAAAAGGACATCAGTTATTCCTTTGCAGATCTGACCACCGGAAGCGTGAGCGGGAACGAGAATTGACAGCCCTGCGGACATGCTACAAATGCCCTAAATTAGCCTAAATCGCTTGACAAGGCAATAGAAAACAGCTATAAATAGTATAGATGTTTTTCAGAGGAAACTCATGATCACGAAACATTAATAGAAAACTCATATTACAGGAGGAGTTCGAAATGAACAAAACAGAATTAGTTGCAGCTATGGCTGACCAGGCTGGATTATCCAAGAAAGATGCAGAGAAAGCTTTAAAGGCATTCACTGATGTTGTTGCAGACGAGTTAAAAAAAGGCGGAAAGGTTCAGTTAGTTGGTTTCGGCACTTTTGAAGTATCCGAGAGAGCTGCCAGAGAAGGAAGAAATCCTCAGAGCGGCGAAGTTATGAAGATTGCAGCTTCCAAGGCTCCTAAATTCAAAGCTGGTAAAGCTTTAAAGGATTCCTTAAACTAATTTTTGTTAATACGCTTAACTGAAAAAGAATGCAGGAACTGTCCTGCATGGAAAGACCTTCAATCTGGAAATGGGTTGAAGGTCTTTTTGTTGATCGTATAATTTTCAAGAATCTCTCTTGAATGGGGTTCAAATCCTTCTTTAGCACTGTTTTGGTGGTGATGAAAGGATGTACGCTATCATAAAAAGAGAAATGATATAAGTCAACATAGATAAGTCAGATTATCTTGAAATAGAAAATACATTCCTTAAAATGAAAAGAAAGAAAAAAGAAAAATTGTTATACTCCAAGTAGCATAAGAGGTGGATTAAATGCAGTGTAGAAGAAATTCCATGATTATAAAAATAATAGTCTTTATGAGTGGTCTTTTAATACTAAGCGGAATTATTCTGGTGACATTATGGAGATATACTAGCGGTGTCTTAGCTGATAATCAGCAGAAAGAAATTCAGCAGCTGTTAAATATTTATGCGACAAACCTTGAATATAGTCTATACTCTACAGATAATAATTTGTTATCAATTGCTCAGGAACAGAAGGCACTGGAGCAATTATCCAGTGAGGATGAAGCAGATAGGTATTATGCGACAACGGAACTTTTGGATATTATAAAGCGTTTGCGTTCCAATAATGATGCGGTAGATATGCTGGTAGCAATTGGAAACTTTAGAAATGATGTATCAGATGCCAGTGCTCGTTTAATGGTAAAAGATCGTGATGACATAATAGAGTATATGAATGCCAGAAGAGAAGAGCGAAAAGAGGGAGGGAAAATGCCTACGGGAACACAAGGCTGGATTAGCGTTGTGATTGAAGAAGAGAAGTATTTGGTGCGTAGTTATGATACTCAGGACTATTCTGCTGCAGCTTGGATTAAAGCAGAAACCTTTTTGAATCAGGTAGGAAAACTGGAACATGATACGAACAGGAAACTAGCACTGGAAGATTTGGAAGGAACGGAGATTTTCGGAGAAAAATGCACAGGGGGAAAACAGACAAACATCTGGAAAAGAGAAATAGGAAACTATAATTTGATGCTGGTGTGCACAGTGGAGAAAAGCACAATCAAGAATCAAATCCCCTTTTTACCTGTTTCAATGATAACTATTGTTTTGTTGATGATCACATTGCTGATATGGCTGTATTGCTATGTCAGAGAAGAGATCTTCCAGCCAATCAAGGCATTGATGTACACCATACAATATATTCAAAACGGAGATTATCAACACCGCGTTAATATTAAATGCAAAAATCAGGAATTTGGTGTTTTAAATGAAGCATTTAATTCCATGATGGATACTATCGTGGAATTAAAGATTAGCGAATATGAGAGGCAGCTTCGACAAAAAGAAACAGAACTTAAATATTTTCAGATGCAGATAAAACCACATTTTTTCCTAAATGCAATTTCTACGATTCATAGTATGAGTTTTGATAATCGGAATGAAGATATTAGAACCTATATTGCAGCACTATCTGATAATATTCGCTATATGTTTAAAGCAGGATTACACACAGTTCCCATCGCAGAGGAATTACAACATTTGGAGAGATATGTGGAATTACAGGAAATGCTATATCCGGGTTGTGTGTTCTGCTTTATAGACAAAAAGAATGAATTGATGCAATGGCCGATACCACAAATGCTTCTGCACACTTTTTTGGAAAACAAATATAAACATTCTGTGAAGATGGGAAGTATTCTGTCTATTTACATTTCAATGGAAAAGGTAATGCGGAAAGGGCAGGAGAACTTAAAAGTAACGATAGAGGATGATGGTGCTTCATTTCCTGATGAGGTTATTAAGGGAGAACGGAAAATAAATAGTCAAAATGGTCATGGAGTAGGGCTTTATAATGTGGACAAAACCATGGAAATCATGTATGGAGACTCTGATCTGATACAGTATGAAAATTTGAGTAGAGGAACAAGAATAACCATATATTTTCTGCAAAAGCCAGTTATATAAGAGGAAAGACGATATGAACGCTTTGATTGTAGATGATGATAGCAATATTGTGGATATAATTATACGCTCTTTGAATTGGAAGAATCTCGGCATAGAAAAGGTACTATATGCATACGAGATTGCAGGAGCTAAAAAGATATTAACAGAGGAACCCATAGATATTGTGGTATGCGATATTGAAATGCCCATGGGAAGTGGGTTGGATTTAATTCAATGGGCGAGAGACAAGGGATTCGGTAGTGAATTCCTGTATTTGACCTGCCATGAAAGCTTTGAATTTGCTGTTTATGCCATGAGGTATGAAGCAGCAGCCTATTTGACGAAACCTTTTGTGCCGGAAAAACTGGAGCATGAGCTTTATAAAATAATAAATAAAATAGAGAGAAAACAGAAGCTTATGGATGCGGAGAAGTACCGGGAATTATGGGAGGAAAGTGAAGAACATATCAGATATGGTTTTTGGAGAGACCTGCTGCTGGAACAGATTCCGTCGCAGAGAGACCATATTGAGAAGGAATTACATAAGAGGAATCTGACACTGAAAGAGGAAACCTGGATGTTACTGGTGGCATGCTCCAGAAAATATGAAAGTGCCTGGGAGGAATGGGATAACCAGACACTGGAATATACTTTGAAAAAATTAGGCTGCGAAATTCTGGAGGGACAGGAAGAGGAAATCAACATTTTACATGAGAATACAGAAGATGTTTTTTGTTTAATGGAGGTCTATCCTGGAGGCGAAAAGGAAAGGGCAGAGGATGCTGGAAAATGTCTGCTTCAGTTGTGCGATAAATGGTTTGGATGTGGAATGACCTGCTATCTGACAAATCCACTTAAACTGGAGGACTTGGCAGGAGCAAGAAAAACAATACTAAAATATGATGCAGAGAATATGCTAAAAAGGGGAAAAGTACTCTCGAAAGAAGAATGGGAAGTGTCCCAGCCTCATGAAAAAATAGACATGAATCTGAAGGAACTGGAGCAGTATCTGGTAGAAGAAAATCAGCTTGGTGTCATGAACTACCTAAAAAAATTATTGGAACAGCTTACCAGAAATCAGAAACTAAGCCCCTCTGCTTTGATGACCCTACAGACCAATGTTACTCAGGCTGCCTATGTCTATTTATACAAAAATGGAATCTGGGCAGATGAGCTATTTCACAATGACCATGCTCTTAAACTTCGGAATAAAGCACAGAATTCGGCTGTTGATTTTTTGAAGTGGGGGAATCATATGGTGCAGAGGACACTGGAATATGTAAAAGAAATCCAGAAATCTGACAATGTCATCCAAATTGCGAAATGTTATATTGCCAAGCACTATACAGAAGATATTGGGAGAAGTCAGGTGGCAGCTGCTGTGTATTTGACCCCGGAATATCTTGCAAAGATATTTAAAAAGGCAGAGGGAATCAACATTAAAGATTATATTTACCAACTACGAATACAGGAAGCTAAAAGACTTTTGGCGGGAAATGTGAGGGTCAGCGAAGTGGCACAGCTTGTGGGATTTGACAATTTTGCATACTTTTCCACTGTTTTTAAGAAGGTTACCGGTCTAAGCCCTAATGAATATAAAAAGACCGGAGAAAGGGATAAATAGAGATGAAAGTACAGGAGTTAATTAGTAAGGTAATTCAAAAGTGTGGAGTAGAGCCATTGAAGGTAACCTGTGACCAGATTATTGAAGGCAATCCGGATATGGAGATTACAGGAATTGTGACCACTTTTATGGCAACAGTGGATGTTATAAAAAAAGCACATAGTCTGGGCGCTAATTTTATTATTACACATGAACCTACTTATTTTACAGGGGATGATGAGAGAGATTGGCTGGAGCATGATTCTGTATATCTGGAAAAAAGAAAATTAATTTTGGAATATGGAATTACGATATGGCGATTTCACGATCACATTCATATGGCAACGGATGGAGATGGCATTTACCGAGGATTAATAAAGGAATTGGGATGGGAAGAATACCATATTGCAAAAATGGTGAAAAAAGGTCGAAAGATTCTTAAAGACGATGATTTATGCTATAAGATTCCCAAAACTACAGTGAGGGCATTGGCACAAGAATTAAAATGCAAATTGCACATGGATGTAATGCAGATTGTAGGCAATCCGGATATGTCTGTGGAACGGGTAGGAATCCTGGTAGGAGGTGGAAGCTTAGGGCTTGGAAAAGAATATATGCCCATGGAATTCATGGAGAAGGAAAACCTGGATGTACTTATCTGTGGTGAAATTCTGGAGTGGACTATCTGCGCTTATGCGAGAGATGCGGCGATGATGAGGATGAATAAGGCACTGATTATTCCAGGACATAATCGCACAGAAGAGGCAGGAATGAAATATTTGCCGGAATGGTTACAGCCGCTTGCTCCGGGTGTATCTATTCAATTTGTGGAAGCGGGGGAGCCGTTTACCTACTTATAAGGGAAAACCTTATTTTTGAAAAAGGAAGCCTTGTTCACGATAGAGATTCGACAGATGAATTTGTTAGAATGACAATATCAGATAAACGTTTATCGTAGTACAAAGCGAATTTAAAATGGAGGTTACTTATGAAGAGGAAAAAATTATTGGCACTCAGTATGGTTGCAATATTTGCATTTTCAGCAGCAGGCTGTGGAACAAAGGACACAGAAGGAAATGCCGGAAATCAGATAACAGAAAGCCAGTCAACAGAGACAAAAAAAGATGATGCTGGAGAATATACCAAGATCGTGTATTCTTATTGGACAATGGATCGGATCCCTGACGAAGATGCAAAAGCATCCGTGGAAGAGGCAATCAATGAGATTACCAGAGATAAAATCGGCGTGGAAGTGGAACTGATGCCATTGGCAGCAAGTGAGCAGGCACAAAAGGTAAGCCTTGCTATGGCAAGTGGGGAGCAGATTGATATTTTCAATACAGTAGGAGACCTGAACACTTATATAGCAAATAATCAGGTATATGATATAACAGATTTACTCCAGGATCATGCCCAAGGTGCGGTGGAACAGGTAAGTGAAGAATTCCTGAAAACGACAGCAAAGGATGGAAGGATTTATGGTATTCCCGCAGACAAGGGAATTGCACTGGCTCCAAATCTTTATTACCGGAAGGACATTGCTGAGGAGTTGGGACTGGATTTTTCACAGGTGACATGTATTGAGGATTTGACACCTATTTATGAAAAGGTGGCTGCGGCATATCCTGATCTTTCTGCATTGACAGGCGGTGGTGGAGGATTGGAACTGGTTCATACCTTTAAGGACTTTGAGGTGGATTATCTTACGGATTCCTGGGCAAAACCGATGGGAGCAGTTCTGATTGGTGATGATATGACGGTAAAGAATCTTTTTGAAAGTGAACAGTTCAAAGAGAAAGTGGAGTTGATGCGTGATTGGTATGAGAAGGGCTACATCATGAAAGACTCTGCTACCACGACAGCAAGCCCTCAGGAAACAGTAGCGGCTGGAAAGGCATTTTCATTTATAGGAAACCAGGCGGGTAACTATGGCGTACAGGAAGCAAGTTCCATGTGTGGCTACGACATGGGATATGTAAGACTGGCGAAACCTTATCTGGATACCACGGCAGTGAATACAGTAACATGGTGTATTTCTTCACAGTGTAAGAACCCAGACAAAGCATTGGATTTTTTAAATCTTACCTATACAGATTCTGATATTGTAAACTTGATTGTTTTTGGACTGGAAGGCAGAGATTACGTAAAGGTAAGTGACCGTGAAATGGTATTCCCAGATGGTCTGGATGCAAATACAGTTCCTTATACAGCACAGTTTTCCTGTGGTGTTGTAGGAAGTCAGTTTAAACAACTGGTGCATCAGGGAACGCCGGAAGACAATAATGATTTGATGTATCGTGAGAATCATGAGTCCAAGACTTCCCCTGCCTTTGGATTTACTTTTGATAGTTCTTCTGTAAAGACAGAATACACAGCAGTTACCAATGTAATCAATCAGTATTTATCAGGACTGGTTTGGGGAAGTATTGATCCTGCAACGGAACTTCCCAAATTCCAGGAAGCATTGAAGGATGCAGGTCTGGATACAATTGTTGCAGAAAAACAAAAGCAGCTGGATGCTTGGGCAGCGCAGAAGTAACGGAGGAGTAGATGCATGGCAAGCACAGTACATAGAAAAAAGAACCGAAAAAAGAGTTTAATGTATATGCTGTTTCTCCTTCCGGGACTGGTATATCTTCTGATTAATAACTATATTCCTATGTTTGGTGTATTTATTGCCTTTAAGAATATTGATTATGTCAAAGGTATTTTCAAGAGCGACTGGATTGGTTTTCAAAATTTCCGATTTTTATTTAAAACAAAAGATGCTTTGATTATGACCCGGAACACATTATTATACAACATAGCGTTTATTGTTTTGGGAACTATATTTGCTATCTTTATCGCCATCCTGCTCTGCGAACTTGGAGAAAAAATCTCGGCAAGGTTATTTCAGTCTGCATTGATTCTGCCATATCTGCTTTCATGGGTCATTATTTCTTATATTGTGTTTGCCTTTTTAAGCTCTGACAATGGCTATATTAATAAAGCAATACTGGAGGCAGCAGGAAAGGCTGATGTCAATTGGTATGGAACACCATCTTACTGGGCGTTCATTCTGGTTATCGTATATTTGTGGAAATCTATGGGATACCAGTCAATTGTATACATGTCGAATATTGCAGGAATTGACAGCAGCATCAAGGAAGCTGCCCGGATTGATGGAGCGGGCAAACTGCAGGAAATACGGTATATTATTCTGCCCTTGCTGAAACCGACAGTTGTCATCATGGTGCTTATGGCGATTGGACGTATTTTCTATTCGGATTTTGGTTTGTTTTTCCAGGTACCCATGGATTCAGGAGCACTTTATCCGGCGACACAGACCGTAGATACCTATGTATACAGAGGACTTATGAAGCTGAACGACATCGGAATGGCTTCTGCAGCAGGACTATATCAGTCTGTTGTTGGATTCGTTCTGGTATTAGTATCAAATCTGGCAGTGCGTAAAATTGATCCAGACAACGCGTTATTTTAGGAGGCAGATATGAGAAAAAAAATAAATAGCGCAAAGATATTTCATGCAGCAGCATTTTTGATCCTTCTGATTTTAGCAATTGTCTGTATTTTGCCAATTATTCTGATTGTTGTGGCATCCTTTACGGATGAAACGACACTTCTGGCAGATGGATACCGGTTTTTTCCCAAAAAATATGGATTGGAAGCCTACGTTTATCTTTGGAAACAGTCAGTGATGATGTTCCGTGCTTATAAAATATCCATTTCGGTTACAGTGATTGGCACTCTGATCAGCTTGGTATTGTCCACAATGTTTGCCTATCCATTATCACGTAAAGACTTCAAATACAGGAATTTCTTTTCATTCTTTGTATTCTTTACTATGTTGTTTTCTGGAGGAATTGTTCCGTCTTATATGATGTGGACAAAGTTTTTTCATATCAAGGATACTATATGGGCATTGATTATTCCAAGCTATTTGATGAATGCTTTTAATATTTTACTGATACGCAATTATTATACGAATAATATTCCGGATGCATTAATAGAGGCAGCCAGAATAGATGGAGCATCAGAATTTCTGACTTTTCGCCGTGTCATTATTCCATTGTCTGTACCGGTGATTGCGACGGTTGGTCTGTTTACGGGACTGGCATATTGGAATGATTGGATTAATGGTTTGTATTATATCAATGATCCGAGCTTGTACAGCATACAGAATCTGCTGATTCGGTTGATGAATAACATTCAATATTTGAATTCCGGAGCAGCGGCAGGTGTTGTATCAGGAGGTACATCAACGTTGCCAAGTACTTCAGTACGAATGGCAATTGCAGTTGTAGGAGTGATTCCAGTGGTGATTGCTTATCCCTTTTTACAGAAATATCTGATTCGCGGAACTGTGATTGGGGCAGTGAAAGGGTAAGTATATGAGCGAAATTTTGAAAAGGGCACAAAAAAAACAAAACTTACAATTGAGAAATATGATATTGAAATAAAAAAATAATGAAAAACGGCTGCTGTGGTAGATACGGTAGCCGTTTTATACTGTATAAAAAGTTCAGCGAATGATTAGCATAATATATTGCACTTTATGAGTTTTTATTTTACTTTCAAGGATTTTGTGCGGTATAATAACTATATTCTATTTAATGAATTTAAGGTATCATTGGATGTTCTATTTATAACATCCAATGATATTTTGAACCAGGAGGATAATGATGCGATTAGACAAATATTTAAAGGTGTCCCGTCTTATCAAGCGCCGCACCGTGGCAAACGAAGCGTGCGACAGCGGACGCGTACTCATTAACGGCAAACCCGCCAAGGCATCTGCCAACGTGAAACAGGGGGATGTGATTACCATCCAGTTTGGCAACAAGGATGTGAACGTGGAAGTGCTGGATGTGCAGGAAACTGTGAAAAAGGAAGAGGCAAAAGAACTTTTTAAGTATATTTAAGTGCCGGATGTTTCTGAAATTCATAGGAGGGCAGGTGCAGCAAATGAATATGCAGGAGTTAAAAAGACTTATTTACGAAGGTGAAAAAGTTGATATAGAGTGCAAAAGAGCAGAAAAAAGTGTACCAAAATCTGCGTATGAATCATATTCTGCATTTGCGAATACCAAAGGCGGATACATCATATTTGGTGTAAAGGAAGACAAAACAAAGACTACACCAGAAGAACGTTTTATCATACAAGGTATAGATAACCCATTCAGGCAGAAGGAGGATTTCTGGAATACCATCAATGGAAGTAAAGTCAATGTTAATCTATTAAAGGATGAAGATGTAGAAATTGTTGAGAAAGATCATATCAGTCTTCTTGTGATTCATGTTCCAAGAGCAGATTTTAACATGCGTCCCGTATATGTTGGGGAAAATCCTTATAAAGGAACCTATAAAAGAAATCATGAGGGTGATTATCATGCAACAGAGCATGAAATCCGAGGAATGATAAGAGATCAGAATCCGGAGGGTAATGATAGTCAGATTATTGAATATTATACGCTCGATGATATTGATAAAGAGACTTTAAGAAAGTATCGTCAGATTTTTGAGATTAGAAATGATGATCATGTATGGAATTCTTTGGATGACAAGTCTTTTCTTGAAAAACTAGGTGGCTACAGAAGGGATCGGAAAACTGGAGCAGAGGGGATGACATTAGCCGGACTTTTGATGTTTGGTACAGGACAGGCTATTAGGGAACGGTTTGATAATGTGTTTATGGATTATCGTAATGAAAGTCAGGTGACGGCGGATATCCGCTGGAATGACAGAATTACTTACGATGGAACATGGGAAAACAATCTGTTTAATTTCTTTACAAAAGTAACACCAAAGTTGACGGAAGATTTGAAAAAACCTTTTAAGTTGGAGGGCGGGATGCAGCGCATCGATGATACGCCGGTTCACAAGGCTGTTCGAGAAGGCTTTGTAAATATGCTTATACATGCGGATTATCTGATGGATGCAGGCGTTTTGAAAGTTATTAAGAGGTCAGATACGTTTGAATTTACGAATCCAGGAATATTGAAACTTCCACTGGAAGATATTTACCGGGGAGGCAACTCGAAATCAAGAAATCCTCATATGCAGACGATGCTGAGATTGGTAGGCTTTGGAGACAATGCTGGTTCTGGGTTTCCAACAATTCTTGAAGTATGGAAATCGGAAGGATGGGTGGAACCGGAATTGATTGAAGACACAAATCTCAATCAGGTAACACTTATCATGAAGATGAAAAAGAAAATTGCTGAAAATGTCATAGAAAATGTCATAGAAAATGTCATAGAAATTTCGGAAGAAAAAGTGAAAGAATTGATACCGGAATATTCTAAGAAAAAGATTACTAAGGCATGTAAGATACTTAAAATGATTTCTGAAAATCCCCATGTTTCTACTGATGAATTAAGAGTGGCATTGGATGTTACAGACAGAACAATTGCAAGGTATATATCAGAACTGAAAGATAAAGGTATTATAAAGCGTAAAGGGCCGGATAATGGTGGGGAATGGAAGATAATAGGGAAGATTTTTAAGTATATTTAAGTGTTGAAACTTCCCACCCTCTCATATATATAAGTGGAGTCCAATAACGGAAACATGAGAGAGGGGAACAACTATGGAAGACCTGAATGTATCGAAACGAGCCCATAAACTCACCTTAAGCAACCGGAAAAGCTGTACCATCACCGGAGTGACGGATGTGCTGTCTTTTGATGTGGGGGAGGTTCTTCTGGAAACTGACCAGGGGATGCTGATGTTAAAGGGAAAGGATCTGCATGTAAGCCGCCTGACATTGGAAAAAGGCGAAGTAGATGTGGACGGAAGCATTGATTCCCTCACTTATTCAGAGAATGCAGGCTACGGGGAAAAGGCGGAAGGACTGCTGAAAAAGCTGTTTCGCTAGCCTATGAGCCAGAATATTTTTCAGGAACTCCAATTTTTGCTCTACGCAATCCTGTTTGGGGCATTTCTCACATCGGTTTATGATATTTTCCGGATTCTGCGCCGGGTTTTTCAACATAGTAATATACTGATTTCTCTGGAAGACCTGATTTTCTGGATTTTCTGTGCAGTCAGTGTCTTTTATCTGCTGAATTCCCAGAGTGATGGTAAACTCCGGTGGTTTTCGGCAGCAGGTGCAGCGTTAGGAATGGGATTTTACCACCTTACTTTTAGTAGGATTTTCGTACCATTTTTTTCCTTTCTTTTCGGCAGGCTGGCAAAGGGTATCGGCTGTATCCTGCACATTCTCTGGATCCCTGCAAAATCGGCTGGAAAACAGAGCAAGCGGCTGGGGCAGAGAGGTGCCCGATTCGCGAAAAAAAAGTTGACGGTTTCCAGGAAAATGCTTAAAATAATGTTACATAAGCAGTAGAGTGCTGAGAAGGGAAATACCTGTGAATTTGGCAGAAATTTACAGGAAGTCGTGTAAAAACGATGGGAGAAGTAAAGGTATGGCAAGGTCGGGAATAGCTTACCGCAGGGGAAGAAAACCCCAGAATCGATTCAGTATGCTGTTGGTTTCCATGGTCGTATTGATTCTGGCAGGCGTGGTAGCGGTAAAAAGCGTAGAATTGAGACAAAAGAAAGAAGTGTACGCAGCCAGAGAGGCGGCGTTGGAGCAGCAGATCGAGTTGGAGCAGACGCGCACTGAGGAGATCGAGGAATACAGGAAATACACCCAGACGAAGGCTTACGTGGAGGAAGTCGCCAAGGATAAGCTGGGACTGGTGTACCAGGGAGAAATCATATTTAAAGAACAGTAAGGCATGACCGGATTTGTTGAGGGTCATGCCTTTTTATGTTTCCCAAATTGTCGCTGTACTCCGGATGGTTAATAGAAAAAATTTTTTCCCGCTCCTGTTTTGACAAAATACGAGTATGGGCTTGTCTATAATAGGAATCCGCATAATCATTTAAAACAGCAGAATCTGCCGGAAAAGGTGGGATGGAAGGGGGACAAGTCTTTGAAAAACAGGGTGGAGGATGAAGAAATCAGGGTGACCTTGCTGCCGGAATATGGGCGCAGGAAGCTTATAAACTATGCAGACACCTTTCGTGAACTGGCACAGGTGTATGAGGAAAAAGAAGAACAGACGCCGGATCTGGAACCGGATCGTCAGGAAGTCTATGTGCGCAAGTGTAAACAGGAAAACCGCCAGATGCTGTCGGAGCAGCTGGCAGAGATGGCACAGATCATGTCGGATGTGGCAGGGGAGACCTACCGGCTGCTTCCCGTCTCCGATAAAAGAAAACGAATGCTGCAGCGGGCATTCCATATGGAGGGAATCGATTTAGACCAGGTACACCGGACCCTTTGCGGCTCTGGAGGACATGAGACGGAAAAACTGTGTCTTTCCCTGCGCAGACAGAGGGGGGATGCGGTGTCCTCGGAGGATGTGGCTGGAATGCTGTCTGTTCTGCTTAATGCCCGTTATCTTTCGGCAGATGACAATCCCTTTTTTCTCTCCAAAGATTACACCGATTTTGTTTTTCTGGAGGAAAGCCGTTACCATTGCATGACCGGGGCGGTTCTGGCGCCTAAGGACACGGAGAAGCAGTCCGGGGATAACTATTTTATCGAAGAAAATACGGAAGGAATTTTACATATGGTGCTGTCTGACGGCATGGGCTCCGGGGAGGATGCCTGCAGGGACAGCAGTATGGTGGTGGAAATGATGGAACAGCTGTTGGAGTCCGGCTTCGCACCGGAGAGTGCCATCGGGCTGGTGAACCATGTGTTTTATAATGGTGCGGGAGGACAGAATATTGCTACCCTGGACTATTGTGAACTGAATCTTCATTCCGGAACCTGCCGGTTTTATAAGGTAGGTGCAGCGGCATCCTACATCAAGAGGGGGCGCATGGTGGAGCAGATATCCTCCCAGAATCTGCCATTGGGCGGTATGCGCCGGACAGATCTGGAACCGGAGGAACGGGATCTGATGGATGGAGACTTTGTGATCCTGTTTTCTGACGGAGTGTCAGACAGCTTCACCATGGGGCTGGGGGAGGATATGCTGGCGGAGGTTATCAGCCAGATGGAGCTCAATAATCCCAATGAGATGGCCAACTATCTGCTGAACTATTGTCTCCATCAGACCCAGGGACGGATCCGGGATGACCTCACCATTCTGGTGGCTGGTATCTGGGAGAATTGACATATCTGCGATTTCAGTTGCTTTGTGGGGGCAAATTGCGTAAGATAAAGGCATGAGTGATTTGATAGAAAAGGTACGCAGTTACTGCGGACAATTTCATATGCTGGAAAAAGGTGACAGGATAGTGGCAGGTGTGTCCGGAGGAGCGGACAGCGTGGCGCTTCTTCTGGTGTTGTGTGCCCTGCAGGCGGATTATGAGCTGTCCCTGCAGGTGGTACATGTGCATCATGGCATCCGTGAGGAGGCAGATCAGGATGCGTCTTTTGTGGAAAACCTGTGTAAAACCAGAGGAATCCCCTTCACCCTTGTGGAAAAAAATGTGCCAAAGCTGGCGAAGCTGTGGAAAATTTCCCAGGAGGAGGCAGGACGTCTGGTGCGCTATGAGGCTCTGGAACAGATTCCTGCTGACAAAATTGCGGTAGCCCACCACCAGGGAGATCAGGCGGAAACCGTACTGCACAACCTCTTCCGGGGCACCGGTCTTACGGGACTGGGAGGAATGCAGCCGGTGAACGGGCGTATCATCCGGCCGTTGCTCTGTGTAGACCGTCCTCAGATTGAACGGTTTCTCCGGGAACAGAGTGTGACCTATGTGACGGATCAGACCAATCTGGCAGACGATTATACCAGAAACCGGATCCGTCATCATATTCTGGAATATGCCACCCGGGAGATCAATGCCCAGGCAGTGCCCCATGTGGCTCAGGCGGCGGATCTGGTGCGGGAGACCCAGGAGTTTTTAAAACGGCAGACGGTGCAGGCGTTGGAGTCCTGTCAGATTTTGCCGGAGGGCAGGCTGCAGAACGATACGGCAGAACCGATCAGTCTCCGGGTGGAAAGCTTTCGTGGGATGGACTCCTTTTTACAGAAGCAGGTATTGCTGGAGGTTTTATATCACCTGACGGAGGCACGCCGGGATATTACTGCAGTCCATATCAGCCAGCTGATGGCATTGTTTGCCCCGCAGATGGATGGCCTGGGGCAGCGGCAGCTGCATCTGCCCCATGGACTCAGGGCAGTGCGGCAGTACGACAGGGTGATTTTCTCCCGGGAAGAAAGGAAAATTCCAAAATCCGGGGAAAAGGTGACGGAAATACTGCAATCCTCCGGGGAGGGAAGACCGGCAGCAGTTACCGTCACGCCGCCGGCCCGGATATCTCTTCCCGATGGAAAAATCCTGGAGTTCCAACTGCTGGACACCTCGGCAGAGGAATGGAAGAATGGGGATTTCTGGGAAAGAATTCCTAAAAAACCATGTACGAAATGGTTTGATTATGATAGAATAAAGCATCCTGTGCAGTTGCGGACCCGCGAAACCGGGGACTATCTGGTCATCCATTCCGGCGGTGGACGCAAATCGTTACAGGATTATATGATTGACGAGAAAATACCAAAGTCAATCCGGAATGAGACGCTGTTGCTGGCGGATGGGGACTGTGTGATGTGGGTCATCGGTCACCGGACCGGCGAAAATTATAAAGTCACAATGTATACAAAGCGTATTCTGGCGGTAAACTTAGTAGGAGGAAATGAAAATGGCAGAACATGTAGACATCCTGTTGTCTGAGCAGGAAGTGGATCAAAGAATTCAGGAGATCGGTGAGCAGATCAGCAAAGATTATGCCGGCAAAGAGGTACATCTGGTATGCGTCCTTAAGGGAGGCAGCTTTTTTATGTGTGAACTGGCAAAGAGAATTACCGTACCGGTAACCCTGGACTTTATGTCCGTATCCAGCTACGGCAGCTCCACCAAATCCAGCGGTGTGGTAAAGATCGTGAAGGATCTGGACGAGCCCTTAAAGGATAAAAATGTAATCGTGGTGGAAGATATCGTTGATTCCGGCAGAACCTTAAGCTATCTGCTGGAAATGTTAAGGGACAGACATCCCGCAAGCCTGAGACTCTGTACCCTGCTTGACAAACCGGAACGCCGTGTGGTGGATGTGGATGTGGACTATACCGGTTTTAATATTCCGGACGAGTTCGTGGTTGGCTATGGTCTGGATTATGATCAGAGGTACCGCAATCTTCCCTATATCGGCATCGTAAAATTTGACTAACTAAGGGAAAGTGGTAAGGAGACCTGGACTTTGAATAAAAGCGGCGGAAAAAGTTTTAGTGGTTATTTTTTGGTAATTCTGGGACTGCTGTTTCTGGTGATACTCATCAGCATGCTGCAGCCGGATTCCGATAACTATAAATATGGTGAATTTTTAAATGATGTGCAAAGCGGCGAGGTCGCCATGGCGGAGATCCAGCCCAACCGGGAAGCCCCCACGGGCTCTGTGGAGGTCACCCTGAAATCCGGGGAGGAGAAAATTCTCTACACCACGGATATCACCGTGGCGGAACAGGCACTGCGGGATGCAGGCTATGATCCTCTGGTACATGATATTCCCCATGAGAACTGGTTTTTAAATTATGTATTGCCTATTCTTCTGGTGGTGATTGTGGGTGTTTTTGTCTTTGTCATGATCAATAATCAGAATGCTGCCGGAGGAAACGGCGGCAAGATGATGAACTTCGGCAAGAGCCGTGCCAAGCTTTCCATGGGGGATCATCATGTAACCCTTAAGGATGTGGCCGGGCTGAAAGAGGAAAAGGAAGAACTGGAAGAAATCGTGGACTTTTTGAAAAATCCTGCAAAGTTTACGAAGGTAGGCGCGAGAATTCCCAAGGGCGTCCTGCTGGAGGGTCCTCCCGGAACCGGTAAGACCCTGCTGGCAAAGGCGGTGGCAGGAGAGGCGGATGTGCCTTTTTTCAGTATTTCCGGTTCTGATTTTGTAGAAATGTTTGTGGGCGTGGGTGCATCCCGTGTCCGTGATTTGTTTGCAGATGCGAAGCGGCACGCTCCCTGTATTATTTTTATCGATGAGATTGACGCAGTGGCAAGGCGCCGCGGAACCGGTATGGGGGGCGGCCACGATGAGCGTGAGCAGACACTGAACCAGATGCTGGTAGAGATGGACGGTTTCGGTGTCAACGAAGGCATTATTGTGATGGCAGCCACCAACCGTGTGGACATTCTTGATCCGGCGATTTTGAGACCGGGTCGTTTCGATCGGAAGATTGCAGTTTCTCCTCCGGATGTGGGGGGCCGGCAGGAAATCCTCAAGGTACACTCTAAGAACAAACCTCTGGGAGATGATGTGAATCTGGAGCAGATTGCCCAGACCACCGCAGGCTTTACCGGAGCGGATCTGGAGAATTTGTTAAACGAGGCAGCCATCCATGCAGCCGTGAAGGATCGTTCCTTTATCAAACAGGAGGATATGAAAGACGCTTTTGTGAAAGTGGGAATCGGTGCAGAGAAGAAGAGCCGTATCATCTCCGACAAGGAGAAAAAGATCACTGCATATCATGAGGCGGGTCATGCAATTCTCTTCCATGTCCTTCCCGATGTGGGACCGGTTTATACCGTGTCCATTATCCCCACCGGTGTAGGCGCGGCCGGCTATACCATGCCCCTGCCGGAAAAGGACGAAATGTTCCGCACCAAGGGTGGAATGCTTCAGGATATTATGGTATCTCTGGGTGGACGTATTGCGGAGGAAATCGTCTTTGATGACATTACTACCGGTGCCTCCAGCGATATTAAACACGCAACCAAGGTGGCACGCCGGATGATTACCCGGTACGGCATGTCCGACAATGTGGGGGTGGTCTGCTACGATGACGATGACGAGGAAATCTTCATCGGACGTGACCTGGCACATCCCAAGAGCCATTCCGAGGCAATCCAGGGTCAGATTGATGAGGAAGTGAAACAGATTATCGACGATTGCTACGCAAAAGCAAAAGCAATCATCATGGAGCACCGGGATGTCCTGGAGAAATGCGCACAGCTCCTCCTGGAGAAGGAAAAGATTTCCAGAGACGAGTTTGAGGCTCTGTTTCATGAGTAATTGTGCATTTTACACAAAAACAGGACGCTGTATTTGTAATGTTTGTGAATCGTTAGCATTTACCGGAAAGGGTGGGTCTGGTATTATACTACTTGTAACCCCCCAATACATTATATAGTTTTTTGCTATACCCCATAAGAAAGAAATACCTTCTCTAAAAAAG
>CAKRNW010000024.1 GCA_934371505.1 uncultured Lachnospiraceae bacterium | reverse complement strand
ATAATGTTTAATGCCGGCAGATGGAAAAATGTCAGAACACTGTTGATGACACCGGTTTTTTCCAAAAGGGTCTGCCATGCCAGCGTGCGCAACAGAAAGTTCATCCACATGGGCAGGATGAAAATGACGATGATAAAGCTGTGCTGGTTTACATGCAGCTTGGTCAGGATCATTGCCAGGGGATAGGCAAGCAGCAGGCAGATCACGGTACTGATCAGGGAAAGCAGGAGAGAGAGCCATAATGCTTTCCGATGCTCCGGTGATGCGATTGCCAGGATGTTTGCCATGGTAAAGGCTCCGGTCTTGTCTGTCAGACCATAATAAAATACCATTCCCAAAGGAATGAGAATAAAGGCAACCGCCCAGAATAAATAGGGTGCAGCCAGCCATTTACGATTCCATACTTTACTCATTGACACCAACAGCCTCCTCGTCCTCGGAAGCAGGCTTATTCATGATCTGGATGTTAAAAGGAGCGACCCGGATACCAACCTCTGTTCCTACAGGGAACATGGTGGTGGAGTGTACCAGCCATTCAAAACCGTTTGCCTGTACTTCCATTTCATAGTGGACACCTTTGAAAATCAGGTGGGAAACCACACCGCGGATAATTCCGTCCCCTGGGGAAACAAGTTCCACATCCTCTGGACGGATGACTACATCCACAGGCTTGTTTTCACCGAAACCTGTGTCCACGCAGGAAAAATCAGCTCCCAGGACATGAACCAGTTTGTCTCGTACCATGGTGGAACTGATGATATTGGAGTCTCCGATAAAATCTGCAACGAAAGCGTTTTCCGGCTCGTTGTAAATCTTTTCAGGAGAACCAATCTGCTGGATATAGCCCTGGTTCATAACCACGATGGTGTCGGACATGGTCAGTGCTTCCTCCTGGTCATGGGTCACATAGATAAAGGTAATACCCAGTTCATTTTTCAGACGGATCAATTCATACTGCATGTCCTGACGGAGCTTTAAGTCCAACGCTCCTAAGGGTTCGTCCAACAACAGAAGCTTCGGCTCGTTCACAATCGCACGGGCAATCGCCACACGCTGCTGCTGACCGCCGGAGAGAGAGTCGGGCATACGGTTCTCAAAGCCGTCCAGATTCACCAGCTTCAACGCATATTTAATTTTATCGTTTATATAAGATTTTGTTTTATTCTTTAATTTCAGTCCAAAAGCAATATTTTCAGCAATGGTCATATGCGTAAAAAGGGCATATTTCTGAAATACGGTATTTAATTGCCTTTTGTAAGGAGGAAGATTCGTGATGTCCTTTCCGTCAAAATAGACAGTACCCGTATCAGGAGTCTCAAAACCACCGATAATGCGGAGTGTTGTAGTTTTGCCACATCCACTGGGACCTAAAATTGTTAAGAATTCATTCTCACGGATATACAGATTCAGGTCATCCAACACCATCTGTCCATCATAGGATTTGGAAATATTCTGTAAGTCAATTAACTTTTTGTCCATTGAGTAAAACCCTCCATCCTGCCGTAAACTAAACGATTTAATTATACTGTAAACCAGCGATAAGTCAATGTATTTCCTTAACGAAAAAAAAGAAAAAGTGATTAACAAAAGTAAGATGTTATGTTACTATGATGAATAAGACTGGAGAACTAGGAGGTTTTTGATATGAGTAAATACGTTGCATATGTTTCTACATATACTATGGGAGATCATCATGGTATTAAAATATATGATGTAGATATGGAAAACGGGCGTTTTCTTCCAAAGGGCGAGGTGGAGATCACGAATGCCTCTTACATCACAGTGTCTCATGACCAAAAAAATTTATATGCGATCACGGATTTCGGCGTGGAGGCATATCTTATTTTGCCGGATGGCAATCTGGAGAAAATGAATTGTGCATCTATCAATGGGATGCGTGGCTGTTATCTTTCCACAGATTATAAAGAAGAATATCTCTTTGTTGCCGGATATCACGATGGCAAGATTACCGTGCTTCGCTTAAATAAAGATGGCTCGGTTGGTGAAATTACGGACGAGATTTATTTAAAAGGTCTTGGCAGTGTGGCGGAACGTAATTTCCGTCCCCATGTCAATTGCGTCAAGATGTCCAGAGATAATAAATATCTGTTGGCCGCAGATATCGGAATGGATCAGGTCAATGTATATCGTCTGGATCGTTTCAGTGGTAAGCTGCGGTTAGTGGATGTCATTCACAGCGAGATTGAATCCGCACCGAGACATCTGAAGTTCTCCGAGAGTGGCCGTTATCTGTATGTAGTACATGAAATCAAAAATTATATTGATGTATATCGCTATGAGGAAGTAAACGGAAACCCTGAGTTTGAGAAGATCCAGAATATTTCCACTTTAAATGAAACGTTTACGGCAAACTCTGCAGCCAGTGCGCTGAATTTTTCCGAAGACATGGAGTACATGATCAGCTCCAACGCAGGAGATAACAGTGTCATTTTGTACAAGCGTGACAGAGAAACAGGGCTTCTGACGAAAATCTTCTGTCTCCCCATCAGTGGGGAGTATCCCAAAGAGGCAGCAATCTTCCCGGATAACAGACATCTGGTATCCCTGAACCACGAGAGTGATTCCATGACTTTCTTTACGATCAATATGGAAAAGAAAATTATTGTGATGAACGGCAGGGAGATTCCGATTCATAAACCCAACTGTGTCATCTTTTACCGGCTGCCGGAATAAGCAAAAGAAAGAGAGAACCACATGGCTGGATCGAATTACGGAACCTTATTTCAGATTTCTACCTGGGGAGAATCCCATGGAAAGGCACTGGGCGTTGTAGTGGATGGCTGCCCGGCGGGACTTCCTCTGGAAGAAAAGGATATCCAGAAATATCTGGACAGGCGGAAACCCGGACAAAGCAAGATTTCCACTCCAAGGAAGGAAGCGGATCAAGTGGAAATCCTCTCCGGTGTTTTTGATGGAAAGACAACGGGAACACCTATTTCTATGCTGGTGCCTAATACTTCCCAGAAGTCCGGGGACTATAGTGAGATTGCATCTTACTATCGTCCGGGACATGCAGATTATACCTTTGATCAGAAATATGGTTTTCGGGATTATCGCGGTGGTGGGAGATCTTCTGGGCGTGAGACGATTGGCAGGGTTGCAGCCGGAGCTATTGCCGCTAAAATTCTGGAAAACCTGGGTGTGAAGGTGATGGCTTATACAAAGTCAATCGGCGACATTGAAATGGATGAATCCCGATTTGACAGCCAGGCGGTTCTGGAAACCCCTACAGCAATGCCGGATCGAGAAGCATCTGCCAGAGCGGAAGGTTATCTTGCACAGTGTATGGAAAACAGAGATTCTGCCGGTGGAGTGATTGAATGTCAGATTCAGGGACTTCCGGCTGGAATTGGTGACCCGGTATTTGAAAAACTGGATGCAAATCTTGCCAAAGCAGTGATGTCAATCGGGGCAGTGAAAGCATTTGAAATAGGAGATGGCGTGCAGGCAGCCAGAGCCACCGGCTCTCAGAACAATGATGCCTTTTGTATGGACGGTGACCGGGTGACAAAAAAGACGAACCATGCCGGTGGAGTGCTGGGAGGAATCAGTGACGGAACTACCGTGGTATTTCGTGCATATATAAAACCCACTCCTTCCATTTTTCAGAAACAGGAAACGGTGAACCGCAGCGGGGAGGAGATTGAAATTGCAATCAAAGGAAGGCATGATCCTGTCATTGTTCCCAGAGCGGTGGTTGTGGTAGAGGCAATGGCCGCTTTAACGGTATTGGATGCCATGATGGCCAATTTAAGTGCCCGGATGGATGATCTGGAATCTTTTTATAAAAGATAATTAGGAACCAAGGATGAAATAATGAATCGTACGTTTAAGGAGAGGGTCGCGGCGAGATTTGCCAGGCTTGTGAAAAAATATAAGTGGACATTGCCGTTCTGCTATGTGGCAATGGCAGTGGTTTTTACCTGTTATGATACAGGCTGCCATTTCGGAAATAATTGCAAACGATATATCAGTATTTTGGCTGTAGCGGTTATTTTTGTATCCACCAGTTCCTTTGCGTCTCCTACGCTTTTAAGCCATGGTGAGGAAAACAGCCTGGCGCAGAATATGGATGCAATGCCTGACCCGGGAGAGTCAGATATTGCTTTTGCAGCGGAGCATGAAAATACTTCCAGTGAAAATCAGGAACAGAATGGAGCAATCCCGGAGGATGAAAACGAACCGGATGGTTATGACAACGAAGCATTGGAGCGTGTAGATCTGGCAGACACCTACTCACTGGAGGATATTCTTGCAGAGGGAAATACCTATACAGCGGCAGTCTCCTCCCCGGAGAAAGAAGAACAACCGGTTTTTAATAAGAATGACTGGAATCTTCTGTTAGTCAACAAACAACATCCCATTCCGGAAGGATATACTTTTACGTTAGGTAAAATTACCGGAAATATGCAATGTGATGAACGGATTATTCCAGAACTTCTGGCCATGCTTCAGGCAGCCAAGAAAGATGGGGTCAATCTGGTCATTTGCTCTCCCTATCGTGATTTAAAACGGCAGGAGATGTTATTTAACCGGAAAATTGATGCCTATATGGGCAAAGGAATGTGTTATATGGAAGCATATAAGACTGCTTCCCAGGCAGTGACAGTCCCGGGAGCCAGTGAGCATCAGATCGGGTTGGCATTAGATATTGTGTGTGACAGTTATTATTCTCTCAATGAAGGTTTTGGGGATACTCCGGCCGGTAAATGGCTGGCAGAGCATAGCTGTGAGTACGGTTTTATTCTCCGCTACCCTTTAGGTAAAGAATATATCACCAGCATAGAATATGAACCCTGGCATTTCCGCTATGTGGGAAAAGAAGCGGCCACGGAAATTACAGAAAAGGGAATTACATTAGAAGAATTTATAGAAGGACTGTAAGGATATGTATAAAGTTTTAAAAACAGAGGGCCGTGCAAAGCGGGGAGAACTGGTAACGGTACACGGAACTGTGCAGACACCGGTATTCATGAATGTAGGAACCGTTGCGGCTATCAAAGGAGCAGTTGCGGCAGATGATCTGGAAAAGATTGGCACACAGATTGAATTGTCCAATACCTACCATCTCCATGTGCGCACCGGGGATGAACTGATTAAAAAAATGGGCGGACTTCACACCTTTATGAACTGGCATAAACCCATTCTCACCGATTCCGGCGGATTCCAGGTGTTTTCTCTGTCATCATTGCGTAAGATCAAGGAAGAGGGCGTGTTTTTCCAGTCCCACATTGACGGAAGGAAGATTTTCATGGGACCGGAGCAGAGCATGCAGATTCAGTCCAATTTAGGCTCCACCATCGCTATGGCGTTCGATGAGTGTCCTTCCGCCAGAGCAGATAGAAGCTATGTGCAGAATTCCGTAGATCGTACGACCAGATGGCTGGCCCGCTGCAAGACAGAGATGAATCGGTTAAACAGTCTGGAAGACACTGTTAATAAACATCAGCTGCTTTTTGGAATTAATCAGGGTGCCGTATTTGATGATATCCGGATTGATCATGCAAGGCGAATCGCTGAGATGGACTTAGATGGGTATGCGGTTGGCGGACTGGCAGTGGGAGAAACCCATGAGGAAATGTACCATGTACTGGAGGAAACCGTTCCCTATCTGCCACAGGATAAGCCCACCTATCTGATGGGTGTGGGAACACCTGCCAATATTTTGGAAGGTGTGGAACGGGGAATCGATTTCTTTGACTGTGTGTACCCCACCAGAAACGGCCGCCATGGTCATTTGTATACCAATCATGGTAAAATCAATCTGTTTAACGCGAAATATGAAATGGACAGCCGCCCTATAGAAGAGGGGTGTGGATGTCCGGTTTGTTCCCAGGGATATAGCAGGGCTTATATCCGCCATCTGCTGAAAGCAAAAGAAATGCTGGGCATGCGGTTCTGTGTATTGCATAATTTGTATTTTTATAACACCATGATGACAGAAATCCGGGATGCCCTGGATGCAGGAAATTTTGCGGCATACAAGAAAAACAAGCTGGAAAATATGATGGAGGGCGAACCGTAAACCATTTACTGATCATTGCTGCTACAGCGAGGGACGAGTGAATAGCATCAATTATTTGCTTGCTTATTTGGTGTGTATTGTGTATGATATTCTTTGTATGAATATTTCGTACAAATGATTTTGCTATCTTATTGAATAAAATTTAGGAGGAAATATGATGGGAATCTTATTGACAGGTGAAGGATCAGCATTAAGCGGAGGAGTTGTTCTTATCCTTTATGTTGTAATTATTGGTCTGTTTTTCTGGCTGATGATGCGTCCTCAGAAAAAGGAACAGAAAAAAATTGCAGCAATGCTTGCAGCCCTGGAAATTGGAGATTATGTACTGACAAACAGTGGTTTCTACGGAACAGTGATTGACATCACAGATGATACTGTGATTGTAGAATTCGGAAGTAACAAAAACTGCCGTATTCCGATGCAGAAATCAGCTATTGCACAGGTAGAAAAAGCCGGTGAATAAACGCTGTAGGTAGTACACAGGAAGCGCCGCGCCATGCGGCGCTTTTGTTTCATTATTTTTTGTTTCAATATCAGGAAAGTATTTGAGGGAAAGCGTATGAAATGTAGAATTACAGTCATTAAGGGTGACGGAATCGGCCCCGAAATCGTCACAGAGGCAGAAAAGGTTCTGAATAAAGTAGCGGAGAAATTCGGACATGAAATGGAATATACCGATATTCTCATGGGAGGCGCATCTATCGATGCCTGTGGAGTGCCCCTGACAGATGAGGCGATTGCCACAGCAAAAGCGGCTGATGCGGTGCTGATGGGCTCCATCGGAGGAAATACCTCCACCTCCCCCTGGTACAAACTCCCCCCCAATTTAAGACCGGAGGCGGGACTTCTGAAAATCCGTAAGGAGTTAAATCTTTTTGCCAACCTGCGTCCCGCTTATCTCTATGCGGAACTGGCTGGTGCCTGCCCGCTGAAAGAGGAAATTAGTGCAAAAGGCTTCGACATGCTGATTATGAGAGAACTGACCGGAGGCTTGTATTTTGGAGAGCGTAAGACTTATGAGGATCATGGTGTAACCAAAGCCGTAGATACTCTTACATACAGTGAGCCGGAGATCCGGCGGATTGCAATCAAAGGCTTTGATGTTGCCAGAAAGAGAAAGAAGAAAGTGACCAGCGTGGATAAAGCCAACGTACTTGATTCCTCCAGACTCTGGAGAAAAGTCGTGGAGGATGTGGCAAAGGATTATCCAGATGTCACTTTGGAGCACATGCTGGTGGACAACTGTGCCATGCAGCTTGTGAAAGACCCGGCACAGTTTGATGTCATTCTCACAGAGAATATGTTTGGTGATATTTTATCCGATGAGGCGAGCATGGTAACCGGTTCCATCGGTATGCTGTCCTCCGCATCCTTAAATGACACCAGGTTTGGCTTGTATGAGCCCAGCCATGGCTCTGCGCCGGACATTGCAGGAATGGACATTGCCAATCCCATTGCTACTATTTTAAGTGCAGCTATGATGCTTCGTTATTCTTTTGACTTAGATAAAGAAGCGGATGCCATTGAGGCGGCAGTGAAACAGGTATTAACAGAGAATTATCGTACCATTGATATTATGTCAGAAGGCTGCCTGAAAGTGGGCTGCTCCCAGATGGGTACTTTAATCGCAGACAGAATCTAACAAAATCCAGCAGGAGGAACAATCCATGAGAAGTGATAATGTAAAAACAGGCGCACAGCAGGCACCCCACAGAAGTCTTTTTAACGCGCTGGGCTTCACCGAGGAGGAGATGAAAAAGCCCCTCATTGGTATCGTAAGCTCTTATAATGAAATCGTACCCGGTCACATGAACTTGGATAAAATTGTCAATGCCGTAAAATTAGGCGTGGCAGAGGCTGGAGGTGTGCCGGTGGTATTTCCGGCCATCGCAGTCTGCGATGGTATTGCCATGGGACACATTGGCATGAAATACTCTCTGGTTACCAGAGATCTGATTGCGGATTCTACCGAGTGTATGGCGATGGCACATCAGTTTGACGCCCTGGTGATGGTGCCCAACTGTGATAAAAATGTACCCGGCCTGTTGATGGCGGCAGCCAGAATCAATGTTCCCACCGTATTTGTATCCGGCGGTCCCATGCTTGCCGGTCATGTAAAGGGTCAGAAACGAAGTCTTTCTTCCATGTTTGAGGCAGTGGGAACCCACGCAGCAGGAGGAATGACGGATGCAGAGTTAAAGGAATTCGAGGAAAAGGTCTGCCCTACCTGTGGTTCCTGCTCCGGTATGTATACCGCAAACTCCATGAACTGTCTCACTGAGGCACTGGGAATGGGACTTCGGGGAAACGGCACCATCCCAGCTGTTTATTCCGACAGAATCCGTCTGGCAAAACATGCCGGAATGGCAGTGATGGAACTGTTAAAGAAAGATATCCGTCCCCGTGACATTATGACAAAGGACGCTATTTTAAATGCACTCACCGTAGATATGGCACTGGGCTGCTCCACCAACTCTATGCTTCATCTGCCGGCGATTGCCCATGAGGTTGGCTTTGATTTTGATATTTCCTTTGCCAACGAAATCAGTGAGAAAACCCCCAATGTATGTCATCTGGCTCCGGCAGGTGCTACCTATATGGAGGACTTAAACGAGGCGGGCGGTGTCTATGCAGTCATGAAGGAACTGGCAGACATCGGACTGCTCCACACCGACTGCATGACTGTAACCGGACAGACCATCGGAGAAAATATTAAGGATGCGGTGAACAAGAATCCGGAGGTTATCCGGCCTGTTGAGAATCCTTACAGCAAAAACGGCGGTCTTGCTGTATTAAAAGGAAATCTGGCACCGGATGGCAGTGTGGTAAAACGTTCCGCAGTCGTACCAGAGATGATGGTACACGAAGGCCCTGCAAGAGTCTTTGAGTGCGAAGAGGATGCCATCGCAGCCATTAAAGGCGGCAAGATTGTGGCAGGAGATGTGGTTGTGATCCGTTATGAAGGGCCTAAGGGAGGTCCCGGTATGCGTGAGATGTTAAATCCCACCTCTGCCATTGCCGGTATGGGACTGGGTTCCAGTGTGGCACTGATCACGGATGGCCGTTTCTCCGGTGCATCCCGTGGCGCTTCCATCGGACATGTATCTCCTGAGGCTGCAGTGGGAGGTCCCATTGCCCTGGTGGAGGAGGGTGATATCATCGTCATCGACATTCCCAATATGACACTGAATGTGAAAGTAAGCGATGAGGAATTGGCAGCCCGTAAGGCAAAATGGCAGCCCAAGGAGCCGAAGGTTACCACAGGCTATCTGGCAAGATACAGAGAGATGGTCACCAGTGGAAACAGAGGCGCTGTATTGGAGATGCCCAAGCATCAGTAGGAAGATAAAGGAGCAGAAAACATGTTACTGACAGGAGCAGAAATTGTAGTAGAATGTCTGAAAGAACAGGGCGTAGATACCGTATTTGGTTATCCCGGCGGTACGATTTTAAATGTTTATGATGCCCTCTATAAACATCCCGAAATTTTTCATGTGCTCACCAGCCATGAGCAGGGCGCAGCACATGCGGCAGACGGATATGCCAGAGCCACCGGAAAAGTCGGTGTCTGCATGGCAACCTCCGGTCCCGGAGCCACCAACCTGGTTACCGGTATCGCCACCGCTTACATGGATTCTGTGCCCATGGTGGCAATCACGGCAAACGTGAATCTTCCGGCACTGGGAAAGGACTCTTTTCAGGAGGTGGATATTGCCGGTGTGACCATGCCTATTACCAAGCACGGTTACATTGTCAAGGATATTTCCATTCTGGCTGATACCATTCGCAAAGCTTTCCAGATTGCCCGCTCCGGCAGACCGGGACCGGTTCTGGTGGATATCACCAAGGATGTAACTGCCAACAAATATGAATACATCCCGGCAAAACCCGCAGAGGTGAAACAGCCGGAGAAGTACACCCAGGAGGATTTGGAGGCAGCTGCAGAACTGATTAAGGCATCCAAAAAACCTTTCATTTACTTAGGTGGCGGCGCAGTGATTTCAGGTGCCAGTGAACAGGTAAAGGAACTGGTGGATAAAATTCAGGCGCCTCTTTGTGATACTTTGATGGCAAAGGGTGCTTTTGACGGAACCGATCCCCACTATACCGGCATGATTGGCATGCACGGAACCAAGGCATCCAACCTGGGAGTCAGTGAATGTGACCTGCTCATTGCCCTGGGTGCCAGATTCTCTGACCGTGTGGTGGGAAATCCTAAAAAATTTGCAGAGAATGCCAAGATTCTCCACATTGATATTGATGCGGCAGAAATCAACAAGAACATTCATACCGATGTCTCTGTCGTTGGTGATTTAAAGGATATCCTTACCAAGTTAAACGAGATGCTTCCTGAGATGAACCATGATGAATGGCTCCAGAAGATTTACGCACTGAAAGAGAAATATCCCTTAGACTATAACCGTGAAGTTTTATCCTGTCCTTATGTGATGGAGGAGTTATACCGCATCACCGAAGGCAAAGCCGTGATTTCCACCGATGTGGGACAGCACCAGATGTGGGCAGCACAGTATTACAAATATACCAGCCCCCGTACCTTCCTTTCTTCCGGAGGACTGGGTACCATGGGCTACGGTCTTGGTGCCTGCATCGGAGCAAAGATGGGTGTACCGGAAAAAATCTGTGTGAATATCGCCGGTGATGGCTGCTTCCGTATGAATATGAACGAACTGGCAACTGCCAGCCGTTACAATATTCCCATCATTCAGATTGTCATTAACAACCATGTACTGGGGATGGTGCGTCAGTGGCAGACTTTATTCTATGACCACCGTTATTCCCAGACGGTTCTGGACGATAAGGTGGATTTCTGTAAGACCGCAGAAGGACTGGGCTGCACCGCCATCAAGGTGACCAAGAAAGAGGAAGTGGCTCCTGCCATTGAGAAAGCCATCGCATTGAAAGCCCCGGTACTGATTGAGGTTGTGATTGACCCGGATGACAAGGTATTCCCCATGGTTCCTGCAGGCGCACCTATTTCCGAAGTATTTGACGAGAAGGATTTAAAAGAGAAACAGTAATGGAGCAAAAACAGCAGCTTAATCAAAAAAGAAAAAACAGACGCAGGAGAGCAGTCCCTGTGCTGTTGGTTCTCTTTTCCCTGCTGGTGGCAGGCTATCTGGCAGTCGGTTTGTATTATCTGGATGGCTTTGCCTTTGGAACCTGGGTCAATGGTTTATATTGCACAGGTAAATCCGTGGAAGTGATGAGTGAGGAACTTCTGAATCAGTATGATGGTTCAGAAGTTCTTGTCATACTTTATAAAGAAGGGGAAAAGGTACAGGAAAGACTGACGCTGGGAAATGAAATCCTACGGGCTGATTTTACGACGCCTCTTCGTGTGCTTTTGGCGAAACAAAACCCTCT
The DNA here is from genome assembly GCA_934371505.1 of uncultured Lachnospiraceae bacterium. Classification (GTDB taxonomy): domain Bacteria; phylum Bacillota; class Clostridia; order Lachnospirales; family Lachnospiraceae; genus UMGS2037. The sequence goes on along the minus strand of CAKRNW010000024.1, from coordinate 11,316 downwards.
CCTGTGGGGAGAAAATCTGTTTTCTATAGGAAATCAGGGACGCGGCCGTACAATGACTCCTCAGCTTACTGTGAACCGGGAAATGCTGGCAGATGCTTTTGCACAATTGCCGGAAGTACAGCTGGAGCAGACAACGGACCACGGTCTGTCCATGGAAAAAACGGAAGAAGGTTACCGGCTGTCGGACACGATGACTCATATTTTAGACACTGAAAAAGCCTGTGAACAGATTAAACAGGCACTGTGTCAGGGACAGCGGGAGATTGATTTAACCGAAACGGAAGCCTATAGTGATCTGCCGGAAACGGAAGAGACAGAAGGGCTGCGACGGCTGTGGGAAAAGGTGGACGCCTTCCAGAATAGCTGTAAGATTGTCTACGATATGGGAGATGCCCGGATTCCCCTGGATGCCTCGGTGGTCTGTGACTGGATACTCACAGACGAGGCTGGAAATATTTTGCTGGATGAAAATGGAAATATCCAGGAAAATCCGGAAGGAATTCCGACATTTATCAACAGTCTGGCAGACAGCTATGATACCTACGGGGTGGAGCGCCCCTTTCAGACCACCAGGGGCGGTATCGTGATGGTAAAGGGTGACACCTATGGTACAAAGATTGACCGGGAGGCAGAAATCCAGTATCTGACGGATGCCTTTGCCCGGAAACTTTCGGAAGTACATACGCCGACCTATTCCCACGAGGCGCTTTACCGGGGAAAAGATGATATCGGAGATACCTACATTGAAGTGGATATGACCAATCAGACCCTGTATGTCTATGTGGAGAGAGAACTTTTTCTGGAGACCCCCATCGTCACCGGCAATATGAAGCGGAAGATGGATACCCCGGCGGCAGTATGCTATGTCTACAATAAACAGCGAAACCGTACCCTGAGGGGACCGAATTATGCCTCCTTTGTCAGCTACTGGATGCCGGTGAAGGGAAACATTGGAATCCATGATGCCTCCTGGCGGAAAGAGTTTGGGGGGGAGATTTACAAAACCAAGGGTTCCCACGGCTGCATCAACACCCCCAAGGATGCCATGGCTCAGATTTATGACAAAGTAGAAGTGGGAACACCGGTAATTCTGTTTTATTAGCAGTAAAACACTTGCTGTTTTGCTGCGTAAGAAAGTGATGCAAATTATTTAACAATGCAGTTGACTAAAGTAGTGCGTTAAAGTACAATGGAAGTTAAGCAATGTTATTATGGTATACATGAATAAGGAGGAATGAATCGTGTCCAGAGTTTACAATTTTTCCGCAGGTCCTGCAGTACTGCCGGAAGAAGTATTAAAAGAAGCAGCCGATGAAATGTTAGATTATGAGGGCAGCGGCATGTCCGTTATGGAGATGAGCCATCGATCTAAAGTTTATGACAACATTATCAAAACGGCAGAAGCTGACCTGAGAGAGATCATGAATATTCCTGACAACTATAAAGTTCTGTTTTTACAGGGTGGTGCGAGTCAGCAGTTTGCAATGATTCCCATGAATCTGATGAAAAACAGAAAAGCAGGCTACATTGTAACCGGTCAGTGGGCAAAGAAAGCATATCAGGAGGCTAAAATCTACGGAGAGGCTCTTGAACTTGCATCCTCTGCAGACAAGACCTTCTCCTATATTCCGGATTGCTCCGACCTGGATATTCCGGATGACCTGGATTATGTTTATATCTGTGAAAATAATACCATTTACGGAACCAAATACAAAAAACTGCCCAATACCAAGGGTAAAACTCTGGTAGCTGATGTTTCCTCCTGTTTCTTATCCGAGCCTGTAGATGTGACCAGATATGGCGTGATTTATGGTGGTGTTCAGAAGAACATCGGACCCGCTGGCGTGGTTATCGTGATTATCCGTGAAGATTTAATTACCGAGGATACCCTGCCCGGCACACCTACCATGCTGAAATATAAAATCCATGCAGATAATGCTTCCTTATACAATACCCCGCCCGCTTATGGCATTTATATCTGTGGCAAGGTGTTTAAGTGGATTAAGAAAATGGGTGGACTTCAGGCAATGAAGGAGCGCAATGAGAAGAAAGCCAAGATTCTCTACGATTACCTGGATGAGAGCAGACTGTTCAAAGGAACCGTTGTTCCCGAAGACCGTTCCCTGATGAATGTTCCTTTCGTAACCGGAAATGAAGAACTGGATGCGAAATTTGTCAAAGAGGCAGCTGCAGCCGGATTTGTAAATCTGAAAGGTCACAGAACCGTTGGCGGTATGAGAGCAAGCATCTACAACGCAATGCCTATCGAGGGTGTAGAAAAATTGGTTGAGTTTATGAGAAACTTTGAAAAGGAGAATGCGTAAGATGTTTCAATATAACTGCTTAAATCCCATTTCCACAGTTGGTCTGGAGAACTTCACTGCAGATTACGAGAAAACAGAGGATGTGAACGAGGCGGAAGGGATTCTGGTGCGCAGTGCCTCCATGCACGAGATGGAACTGCCGGAAAATCTGTTAGCCATCGCAAGAGCCGGAGCCGGTGTGAATAACATTCCCCTGGATGCCTGTGCCCAGAAGGGTATCGTGGTATTCAATACTCCCGGTGCCAATGCAAACGGTGTAAAAGAGCTGGTGATTGCCGGTATGCTGTTAGCTTCCCGTGATGTAGTTGGCGGTATTGAATGGGTCAAAGAAAACAAAGCGGATGCCAACATTGCAAAAACTGCAGAGAAAGCGAAGAAGAATTTCGCCGGAACAGAAATCCAGGACAAAAAACTGGGCATTATCGGTCTGGGTGCCATCGGTGTCAAGGTTGCCAATGTAGCGAGACATATGGGCATGGATGTGTACGGCTATGACCCCTATGTATCCGTAGATGCGGCATGGAACTTAAGCCGTGATGTCAAGCATGTATTAAATGTAGAAGAAATCTTCGAGAACTGTGATATGATCACCATCCATGTACCTCTGCTGGATTCCACCAAGGGCATGATTAACGCAGATGCCATTGCAAAGATGAAAGATGGCGTGATTCTGTTAAACTTTGCAAGGGATTTGCTGGTAGACGAGAAGGCTGTTCTGGATGCGATTAAGGCTGGCAAGGTACGCAGGTATGTATCAGATTTCCCCAATCCCACCACAGCAGGACAGGAGGGAGTGATTGTCATTCCCCATCTGGGAGCATCCACTGAGGAGTCCGAAGATAACTGTGCGAAGATGGCAGTCAAAGAGCTGATGAACTACCTGGAAAACGGTAACATCGTAAACTCTGTCAACTATCCCAACTGTGACATGGGTATCTGCAGCCAGGCAGGCCGTGTGGCGATTTTTCACAAAAATATTACCAACATGATTTCCCAGTTTACGATTGTTTTGGGTAACAAGGGTATTAACATTACCGATATGACCAACAAGTCCAAAGGTGAATATGCTTACACCATGTTTGACTTGGAGAGCGCAGTGTCTCCTGACATCGTGGAGCAGTTGGCTGCCATAGAAGGTGTATTCCGCGTGAGAGTGGTAAAATAAAAGAGAATAAAAGATTGTATACATAAGAAAACCTCCGGAGTTTGGAACCCCGGAGGTTTTTCATTTCATAGGAAATTCCTTCCTATGAAATGAAAAGCTTGGCATACCGCCGCGCGTGCAAAGAGCCGACAAGCGGCTCTTTGTTTATGATTTTACTTAGTGATGGAACAGACGGATGCCAGTAAAGCACATGGCAATGCCGTATTTATTGCAGGTTTCGATAACATTGTCATCGCGGATGGAGCCGCCGGGCTGTGCGATATATTTTACACCACTTCTGTGGGCCCGCTCAATGTTATCACCGAAGGGAAAGAAAGCATCGGAGCCTAACGCCACATCGGTGAGAGTGTCCAACCAGGCACGTTTTTCTTCCTTTGTAAAAACAGGAGGTTTCTCTTTAAAGGTTTTTTCCCATTCTCCATCTGCCAGCACATCCATGTAATCTTCACTGATATAAACATCGATGGCATTATCGCGGTCTGCACGTTTGATGTTATCCAGGAAAGGAAGATTTAATACCTGAGGAGCCTGGCGCAGATACCAGTTGTCAGCCTTGTTTCCTGCAAGTCTGGTGCAGTGGATACGGGACTGCTGTCCAGCACCGATCCCGATGGCCTGACCGCCTTTTACATAACAGACAGAATTGGACTGGGTATATTTCAGGGTAATCAGAGAAATAATCAGATCAATTTTAGCGGACTCGGGAATCTCCTTATTTTCTGTTACCAGATTGGATAGTAATTCATCGTTAATGTGAAGTTCGTTCCGTCCCTGTTCAAAGGTGATGCCGTAAACCTGTTTCCGTTCTAAAGGAGAGGGCACATAGGTGGCATCAATTTCGATGACATTGTAGTTTCCGTTTTTCTTGCCTTTTAAGATTTCCAAAGCCTCAGGCGTATAACCGGGAGCAATGACACCGTCAGAAACTTCCCGTTTAATAATTTTGGCGGTAGCCTCGTCACAGACATCGGACAGGGCGATGAAATCACCGAAGGAGGACATGCGGTCTGCGCCACGGGCTCTTGCATAAGCGTTTGCCAGGGGAGTAAACTCCATATCCAGGTCATCCACCCAGTAAATTTTACGCTCCACCTCGGAAAGAGGAAGCCCTACGGCAGCACCTGCAGGAGAAACGTGTTTAAAGGAGGTGGCAGCGGCAAGGCCGGTGGCTTTTTTTAATTCACTGACCAGCTGCCAGCCATTAAAAGCATCGAGAAAATTGATATAGCCGGGTCTTCCACATAATACTTTAATGGGAAGCTCAGAACCGTCCTCCATGTAGATGCGGGAAGGTTTCTGATTGGGGTTACAACCGTACTTTAAAGCAAATTCGTTCATAAACATCCTCATTTCTGCGCATTGGCTGCGCGTAAGATTTATTTGTTTTTGTTGATGATGCGGGACTCGTATTTGCCGGTTTCAATGTCGATGTACCGGACAAAGAGAGAAACTTTGTTGTCCTCGTTTAAGCTGTTCCAGACAAGATCGGTGAAGGTGTCGATATCACCATCGAGATTTACTAAAGTGGGTTCCCCCTCAAAGCTGGGAAGTGGATTGCCGTCACCCATGTAGGTGTGAATGAAATGCGCTTCGCCTGCTGCCGGATTCTCATAGGCAAAGGTGTAGCGGCTGCAGGAGGAGGGATCTCCGTTATTGCTCTTTAAAATAGACATTGCATAGTTATACTTGCCGTTCTCAATGTGCAGGATACCCGAAATACGAGGGGTGTAGTTGGGGGCATCCGGCTCAAACTCACGGGTACGGAGTGACTGCTCAAAAGTCTGCTGCTTGTCCATCCGTTCATAGATGGTGTCTGTCTGGTCGCCGTTTGTAACGATGGTCTTGTTGCCAAGAACCCGGACAGGTGCATAAATAATCAGAGACGGGTCACTTAATTTGGACGGGTCAAACGCCTGGGTGCGGATACCTTCGCCATCCTCTACAAAGACGCGGTTGCGGCTGTTTTCGCTGCGACCCATGATGAAATAAGCGGTAACGGCATATTTGCCATCAGCGGATTTCCCGATAACAATGCCTCTTCCCGGATAGGAAGTATCGGATAATTCCTGTGCAAGTGAAACTGCTTTCATGAAATGTGCTCCTCCTTGGAAATCTTTTATCAATCATTACCATTTCATATTCTATCATGCGAGTTTTCTTTTTACAATGTGGAAAAATACAATCATCTTTGGTATACTAAAAGAAGTCTTAAAAAAATAAGTTGGCAACATATAAGGGGATTTTTATAGATGATAAAAAGAAAGTTACCGATTCTTCTGACGGCAGTGATTCTTTCCTGCAGTCTTCTTCATGGTACGGTTCTGGCGGCTCCCGGAGAGAAAGAAAACGAGAGTGCAGCGATAAGCACCTTACCGCCTGCAGTGGAGGCGGAGAGCGCGATTCTCATGGATGCCGATACAGGTGTTATCTTATATGAAAAAAATATCCACACCAGACAATATCCCGCTTCTATTACAAAAATCATGACAGCGTTGCTGGCACAGGAAAACTGCGATATGGACGAGGTGATCACTTTTTCTCATACGGCAGTTTACACGGTGGAACGGGGGAGTTCCAATATTGGAATTGATGAAAATGAAACATTGACCATGGAAGACGCTTTATATGCACTTTTGCTTGCATCAGCAAACGAGGTGGCAAACGGTATTGCGGAGCATATATCTGGGAGTGTGGATGCCTTTGCAGAGCTGATGAATGACAGGGCAAAGGAACTGGGCTGCGAAGATACCCATTTTATCAATCCGCATGGTTTACCGAATGACAATCATTATACCAGTGCCTATGATATGGCATTGATTGCCAGAGCCTTTTTCTCCTATGAGAACCTAAGTACGATTTCCGGGACAGCTTTTTACCATATCAATGCCACAGCCACCCAGCCGGATGAGATTGATCTTGGAAATCATAACAAAATGCTTCCGGGAACAAACCGGGGATCTGGATATTATTATGAAGGGCTGGTGGGAGGAAAAACCGGCTATACCGATATGGCGAGACAGACTCTGGTGACCTGCGCAGAGCGGGACGGTGTGCGTCTGATCTGTGTGGTAATGAAGGATGAATCTCCCAGCCAGTATAAAGATTCTGCCGCATTGTATGATTATGGTTTTGCTAATTACCGTAAGATTTCAGCATGGGATGTGACTGACGGACAGAAATTGATAGACGAAGCATGTCAAATAGCGCAAAATAACACAGGGTTACAATATCAGGTGATAGAAGATCCCTCTGAAGAGGAAAATCCTCTCCTTATGAAAAAAACTTCCCAACCGTCTGAATTAACCTACACTACTACCTTTGATGAGGAAAGTTCCCAGGTGATTTTTTCATTTGTGGATGACACCCAGACTGTCGGAAGTGTGGTGGTGCCTGTCTATGAAATGCAACAGATGCCGGGCAATCAGCAGACCTTGGTTGATGAGGGAGATCAGGATGTGATTTCTGATCAAATCCAGACAGCGGATTCACATCGGAAAAATCAAGGGGCGAAAAATGTTTTCCTCGGGATTATGAAGGTTTTGCTGGTAATTGTGATTGCGGTGGCAGTCGTATTCGTTCTTTTTGCTTTTATAATCCGAAAGAAACTGGAAGCAGAGAGAGCACGGGCAAGAAGGCGGAGGGAACTGATGGAACGCCGGCGCAGACGGCAGGAACGGGAACTTGCTGATATAGAAAAAACGGACAGGGAAGACGAGGACGAATGATGGGGTATCAATGCCTGTGTGGACAGGAGGTTCCCAAGAAGGAGCTGAAAGCGGAATTTAAAACAGCCAGATATCTGGTGGAAGTGAGATTGGGGGAACGGCATTTCTTTTATCGAAACCTGTTTCGTATCCGGTATATCGCCTATGACCAGATTCATAATCTGTATCTTCGGATGGAACATGGGGAATGCGGAGAGTTTCTCCTGATGGAGCATTATATCCAGCTGCGGGACAAAACCGGCAGGGAGTATCAGCTCCGCATGGAACGACCGGAATGTGCCAGAGAGGTACTGGAATATATCAAGAAAAATCATCCGGGGATAAAAAATGAAGTACCCGGCAGGGAAAAAGAAAAGAAAGGGAAAGAAAAGGATGGCAAAGGAAATTCTGGCAGTCATTGACATGCAAAATGATTTTATTGACGGAGCATTGGGGACAAAAGAGGCGCAGGCAATCGTGGGAAAAGTGGCAGAGGTCATCAAAGATTTTGATGGAGAAGTGGTGTATACCAGAGACACCCATTCTGACAACTACCCGGACACCCAGGAGGGCAGGAAATTACCGGTGTCTCATTGTATCAAAGGAACAAAGGGGTGGGAAATCTGTGATACCCTCAAGGCATTACAGACGGAAACCACAAAGATTATTGATAAACCGGTGTTTGGCTCCGTGGAGCTGGCGCAGTATCTGTCAAAAATACCGGATTTAACCAGCGTGACGCTGGTAGGACTCTGTACGGATATCTGTGTTATTTCCAATGCCATGGTGATCCGGACATTTCTGCCGGAGGTGGAGATTCGGGTACTTGCCGGTGCCTGTGCAGGAGTTACCCCGGAAAGCCACAAAAACGCGTTGGATGCCATGAAGATGTGTCAGGTCACCGTAGAGTAAAAAGAAAGGAAACGTACGATGGAGGCAGTTGTTTATGATGGAGCCGTCGCAAAGTATGTGACGGATTATCCGAAGCCGGAATGCAAGCCCGGTTACAGTCTTATCAAAATTAAACTGGCCGCGGTGTGCAATACAGATAAGGAAGTGCGTGCCGGATACAAACCGGATTTCCGGGGAGTGATGGGACACGAATTTGTAGGTGTGGTGGAAGATTCCGATGATAAAAGCTGGATTGGCAAGCGTGTGGTGGGAGAGTTAAATGAGGCCTGCGGGCACTGCATATATTGTAAAACCATGCGCCCCACCCACTGCAACAACCGGAAAGTGATCGGTTTAAATAAAAAGGATGGCTGCTTTGCTCCCTATATGACACTGGCGACCACCCTGTTACATGAGATTCCGGATGATTTGCCGGACGAGCAGGCAATCTTTACGGAACCGTTGGCTGCAGCCATCGAACTCACCACCCAGGCACAGCTTGATGTGGCCAAAAATGTGGCAGTGCTGGGAGATGGCAGGCTTTCCTTAATGATTACCGAAGTGTTGTCTTTGTATGGAATGGACATTACTGTTATCGGACACCACCCCGAGAAGCTGGAGCTGTTTAAGCCCTATGCAAAGACCACTCTGGCAGGAGAGCCTCAAGGGTATGAATATGTGGTGGAGGCTACAGGAGTATCTGCGGGTATGAAAGATGCTCTGGAATTAGTACGGAAACGAGGGACTATCTTTATGAAGAGTACCTATGCCGGAGATGCCCAGATTAATTTAAGCAGTGTGGTAGTCAACGAAATTAAACTGGTGGGGAGCCGGTGCGGTCCCTTTGAACCGGCACTTCGATTGTTGGAGAGAAAGCTGATTCAGTTTCCGCCTATTGAATTATTTTCTTTGCAGGATTTTCAAAAAGCCTTTTCCTGGCGGGGCTTTAAGGCAGGATTTAAAATAAATTCATGATTTTGCCATAATATTTTACAAACGGATAATTGCTTTTTGAAAGAAACTGTGGTAGCATACTTTTGTTTTTAGTAACAGATTCGGGATGAGGAATCCCAGAGGAGGAAAATACAATGAAAAAGAAAGTTTTATCTGTTTTAATGGCTTCCGTTATGGCTTTTGCAATGACAGCCTGCGGTTCCAATGCACAGACAACTGACACAAACGCTGGCACAGAAAGTGCTGCAAGCGTAGAGAGCACCACCGATGATGGAGCTGCTGCAGAGGAATCTGCTGCAGGCGACACCACAGAAGGTGCAGCCCTGAAAATCGCTATCGTATCCAGTCCTTCCGGCGTGGACGATGGTTCTTTCAACGAGGACAACTACAACGGTATCTTAAGCTTCATCGCTGAGAATCCGAACAGCACGGTTACTCCCGTCCGCGAGGAAACCGGTGACCCTGCAGCTGCTGTACAGGCCGTACAGGATATCGTAGCTGATTATGATGTCATCGTCTGCTGTGGTTTCCAGTTCTCCGGAATTACCACCGTTGCACAGGACAATCCGGATGTTGATTTTATCTTGGTAGATGAGTTCCCTACTGATGCAGATGGCAATGAGGCACAGGTAGATAACGTATACGCAATGAAATTTGCTGAGCAGGAAAGTGGATTTTTCGCAGGTATGGCTGCAGCACTTGAGACCAAGACCGGCAAGGTTGCTGTTGTAAACGGTATCGCATATCCTTCTAACGTAAACTATCAGTATGGTTTCATGAGCGGTGTTAATTATGTAAACGGCACCGAGGGAACCTCTGTAGAAGTTGTAGAGCTGCCTTCCTACGCAGGTACTGATGTAACCGGTGCGAATGTAGGCGGTAACTATGTAGGTAACTTCTCCGACCAGGCAACCGGTAAGGTTGTAGGAAATGCCCTGATTGAAGAAGGCTGTGATATTATCTTCGTAGCTGCCGGTAACTCCGGTAACGGTGTATTCACTGCAGCAAAAGAAGCATCCTCCGATGTAAAAGTAATCGGCTGTGATGTTGACCAGTACGATGACGGTGTAAACGGCGACAGCAATATCATTCTGACCTCCGGTCTGAAGGTAATGCACACAGCAGTTTACAACGAGTTAAACGCAATCGTTGAGGGCTCCTTCAAGGGCATGAACGAAACTCTGACTGCACAGACCGATTCCACCGGTTTTGTAAGTGACCCTGACCGCTGCCAGTTATCCGAGGATACCATCAGCAAAATTCAGGATGCTTACGAGAAAGTGAAAGCAGGAGAGATTGTACCTGCTGCAAACTTTAACGGAATTACACCGGAAACCTTTACATGGTAGACTGTATTCTGATAAAATTAGGGTGTGTCTGGAACAAAAATGTTCCAGCACACCCTTTTTGTTCATTCTGTGAATGAACAAACGCTCCGCTGGGATGCGCAGCTCGCGGAAAAGTAGGTTATACTGCGCATACCGCTCGCGTGCGCAAAGAGCCGGCGAGCGACTCTTTGTTCCCGAATGTGAAGAAAGGTAAAGAATAGTATGTCAGATTACATTGTAGAGATGAGGCACATTACCAAACGATTCCCAGGAATTGTGGCCAACGATGATGTGACAATCCAAATCAAAAAAGGCGAGATTTATGCGCTTCTGGGCGAAAACGGCGCCGGAAAATCCACGTTGATGAGTATGCTTTTTGGCATGTATGAGCCGGACGAGGGTGAAATCTATGTCCGGGGTGAAAAAGCAGCAATCACCTCCCCGAACCATGCGGCGAGTCTGAATATCGGTATGGTGCATCAGCATTTTAAATTGGTTCACAATTATACCGTGGCAGAAAATATCGTCATGGGTATGGAACCCATCAAAAAGGTACTGGGCTTTATTCCCACAGTGGATATGAAGAAAGCCAATCAGGAGGTGGAGGAGCTTTCCAGGCGCTATGGACTGGATATCAATCCCACCGATGTAATCGAGGACATCAATGTGTCCACCAGACAGCGCGTTGAGATTCTGAAAATGCTCTACCGTGAGGCGGAAATTCTGATCTTTGATGAACCTACCGCAGTATTGACACCCCAGGAAATTGAATTCCTGCTGGAAATCATCCGTCAGCTCAGAGAAAATGGAAAAACCATTATCCTCATCACCCATAAACTGGAAGAAATCAAGCAGGTGGCAGACCGCTGTGCCATTCTCTGCAAGGGAAAGCTTATTGATGTGCTGGATGTATCCCAGACGGACACCAAAACCATGGCCAATCTCATGGT
>CAKRNW010000023.1 GCA_934371505.1 uncultured Lachnospiraceae bacterium | reverse complement strand
GGAAAACAAGGAGGAAAATCCTCTGCTCGCAGAGGCTCGCATTTTCCTTCGGAAAACAAGGAGGATTGATATGTCTATTTTTACAGGCGCAGCTGTCGCCATCGTTACACCCATGTATGCAAATGGAGAAGTAAATTATGACAAGTTCGCAGAAATGATTGAGTTCCAGCTTAAGAACGGAACGGATGCCATCGTTGTGTGCGGAACCACAGGCGAGGCATCGACCCTTTCCCATGAGGAACATTTGGAAGTGGTGCGTTTCTGTATTGAAAAAGTAGCTCACCGCGTACCAGTTATCGCAGGAACCGGCTCCAACAGCACTGAAACAGCAATCTATCTGTCTACGGAAGCGGAAAAACATGGCGCAGATGCCGTTTTACTGGTGACTCCCTACTATAACAAAGCAACACAGAACGGATTATACCAGCATTTTAAACAGACCGCAGATGCGATCAAGATCCCTGTGATCCTTTACAACGTTCCAAGCCGTACCGGCTGTAATATTCTGCCGGAAACTGCAGTACGCCTGGCTAAAGATGTGAAAAACATTGTAGCCATCAAAGAAGCCAGCGGAAATGTTTCCCAGATTGCAAAATTGGCGCATCTGGCAGATGGATGTATTGATATTTACTCCGGTAGTGATGATCAGATCGTTCCGGTTTTATCCTTGGGCGGAAAAGGTGTTATTTCCGTATTGTCCAACGTGGCGCCCAGACAGACCCATGAGATTTGTGAGAAATTTTTCCGGGGGGATGTACAGGGAAGCTGCAGGATGCAGCTGGAAGCATTGGATCTGATTGAGGCTCTCTTCTGTGAGGTGAATCCGATTCCGGTTAAGAAAGCAATGTCGCTGATGGGATTTGAATCCGGTCCCCTTCGTCTGCCGCTGACTGAGATGGAGTCCGATCATGTAGAAGTACTGAAGAAGGCGATGAAAGAGTATGGGGTATTAGCATGACAAAAGTAATTATGCATGGCTGTAACGGAAAGATGGGACGTTTCATCACGGACTTGATCAGTCAGGAGAAGGACATGGAGCTGGTAGCCGGAGTGGATACTTACGATGGAATCCCCAATACCTATCCGGTGTACGCTTCCATCAATGAAGTAAAAGAGGATGCGGATGTGGTGATCGATTTCTCCAATGCATCTGCAGTGGATGGACTGCTGGAATGGTGTGCAGGAACGAATACGCCCTGTGTGCTTTGCTCTACAGGTCTTTCCAGAGAACAGCTGGAAAAAGTGCAGGAGACATCCAGGCAGGTGGCAATCTTAAAATCTGCCAACATGTCTCTGGGAATTAATACACTGTTAAAGCTGCTGAAGGAAGCAGCAGCTGTATTGGCACCTGCAGGGTTTGATATTGAGATTGTGGAGAAACATCACAACCAGAAGCTGGATGCTCCCAGTGGAACTGCCATTGCACTGGCGGATTCCATCAATGAAGAGTTCGATCATAGTTATGAATATGTTTATGATAGAAGTCAGGTGCGTAAAAAGCGTGATGCTAAGGAAATTGGTATCAGTGCTGTGCGTGGCGGTACCATTGTAGGAGATCACGATGTGATTTTTGCCGGTGCAGATGAGGTGATCACCTTTTCCCACAGATCATATTCCAGAGCGGTATTTGCCAAGGGAGCCATTCAGGCGGCAGGATTTCTGAAAGATCAGCCGGCAGGAATGTACGATATGGCAGATGTGATAGAGGCCTCCGGAAAATAAATATAAAGGATAGAGAAAAGAGACTTCCTGGCTGGAAGTCTCTTTTACTTACTGAACTCTTGTACCGGTGGTGTTTCTACCTGTTGTAGTCTGGCTGCCTGTGACATCGTTGGTGATATTACGAACACCATCTGCAGCATCATCAACCATGTCCTCCACACCGGTTGTCGCATCATTGATGACATCGCCGACCACACTGTCTCCGGTGCCGTTCATATTGTTATTGGTATTGGCTTCATTTCCACTGACACCGGCGCTATTTCCATTACCGGTAACGGTATTGTTTCCGTTTTCCGTAGTGTTTCCTGCATTGCCGGCACCATTGCCGGTGCCGTTCTGAGTTTGGTTTTGCGCCATATCATCAGGCTTTTTGTTGTCAGAGCCACAGGCACTTAAACTGGACAGCATAAAGACCATAAGAGACAGGAACACCAGCTTTTTTGCTTTTCTCATCTTTTCATTACCTCCATTTTTATTGAACGTTCTGAAACGCTTCGTTCAGTGTTAGTATGATGCGGAAAAGAGTTTTTATGCGTTCGGGTTGTTTCTTTTCTGAAAGTCGGGTAAAATGTTTGTGATTGAAAAAAGGAAAAAGGATTGAAAATTTATGGAATTCAGACCATGCATTGACATTCACAACGGAAAAGTAAAACAAATTGTAGGAGATTCACTTCTGGATGAGGGAGATCAGGCAGAAGAAAATTTTGTCAGTGAACAGGATGCTTCCTTTTTTGCAAAATTTTATAAAAAAAAAGGATGCTGCGGAGGACATGTCATTTTGCTGAATGCTTCCGACAGTCCCTATTATGAGGCAACAAGAAAACAGGCTCTGGATGCCCTGCACAGTTTTCCGGGAGGACTTCAGATTGGAGGAGGTATCACTTCAGAGAATGCGGAGGAATTTTTAGAAGCGGGTGCCAGTCATGTGATTGTGACCTCCTATGTATTTCGTAATGGCAGATTTCATCGTGATAATCTGAAGAAACTTGTGGAACGGGTGGGGAGAGAGCATATTGTACTGGATTTAAGCTGTCGAAAAAAGAATGGGGATTACTATATTGTCACCGATCGCTGGCAGAATTATACCCAGGTACAGCTTACTGTCCGGACAATGGAGGAGCTGGCAGACAGCTGCGATGAATTCCTGATTCATGCGGTGGATGTGGAGGGAAAGGCATCAGGCATTGAAACCAGTCTGGCACAGATGTTGGGAGAATGGAGAAAGAAGCCCATTACCTATGCAGGCGGTGTACATACTTACGAAGATCTTGCACTTTTGAAACGCCTGGGACATGGAAAAATTAATGTTACCATCGGAAGTGCATTGGATCTGTTTGGAGGAAATCTGGATTTTGATAAAGTGCTGGAGCTTGTAAAGAGCGAAGATAACTGATTAGAAAAAGAGCCACGGCAATAAGCCATGGCTCTTTATTAATCCGGTACTGACAATGCAAACTTCCATAAACATAAAACTTATATATTTTAATTTAATAAAAGGTACATCGTGATACTGATTAATGCGTTATAAAAGAAATTATAACTTGGTTACGTTTACGGCCTGAGGTCCTTTTTCTCCGTTCACTACATCGTACTCAACTGCAGCGCCTTCCTCAAGGGATTTGAAGCCTTCCATGTTAAGTCCGGAATAATGTACGAATACATCATTTCCCTGCTCATCGGAGATGAAGCCGTAACCTTTTTGGTTGTTAAACCACTTTACTGTACCTTTGTTCATTATAGATACCTCCAAAAAAAATAAAAAATGTAATTATGGGCTTATGCACCATAACAGTTTTATACTAGCACACAGGCTTTCAAAAGTAAAGGGAATTGCAGGAAACATCAAAAAAATTTTTACAAAAAGTTGTAACTGTGATACACTGATTTTGTATAAATTGTACGGAGGTGGATTGACTGATGAAACATAATCAGATCAAGGAGGCATTTGCACAGATTTTCAATAAGGAGTTATGGGAGGAAATCTGGAAAAAGATAGATAATAAAAGGGTATTCACCCTGTTACTTGTGGTATTATTCTGTCTGGTATTTTTACCGGGCATCACCATCTATGATATGATTCACAGGCTGCAGGAGGATGTGTCAGCCAAACAGGCACAGATTGAAGAACTGACTACAACGAATCAGGCACTGGTTGTGGAAAACGAAGAATTACAGGCCTCCGTCCAGGTATTGAGCAGCACAGTCAATCTTCAGGCGGAACGCCAGGAGGAAGCAGCCAAACTCAGTATTCCGTCGGAATTTCCGGTAAACGGTAAGGTCTCTATGCTGGAGGTAACACAGGCGCAGATTGATGCAAAACAACAGGAAGCTGCCAATGCAGAAGAAGGCCAGGAAGTAGAACAGCTGGCAAGTGACAAGCCAATTATGATTTTTACTGTGACAGATATTAATTCCGGCAGTTCGGTGATTGCCGCAGGATCTGGTACAGTGACGGCTGTGGAGGAGGATCCTCTGTATGGAAAGGTTGTGGAAATCGATCATGGGAACGGGTATGTCAGTTATTATCGAAATGCAGGAGCTGCCAAAGTAGCAGTGGGAGATAACGTGACCAGAGGAACGGTTCTTTTCGTGGTAGGAGCCAATAATATTATGATCGGTTTCCAGATTACGCTGGACGGACAGTATATCGATCCGGCTATTGTGGTGGATATTGCAGGCTAAGGTGAAACTTTACTTTATTACTTTCGTGTGCTAAAATATTATAGTAAACCAGTAAAGTTTTACAGTGAAAAAGCATCACGGGGGAAAAGCATGAATAAAAAGATCAGAACCGAAGAAGTGGATCACCTGTTTGACGGGATTTTGTGTTTAAAGACCAAAGAAGAGTGCTATCACTTTTTTGAAGATTTGTGTACGGTAAATGAGCTTCTTTCTTTATCCCAGAGATTTGAAGTGGCTTCCATGCTTCGAGATCATTGCACCTATCTGGAAATCGCAGAGAAAACCGGTGCATCCACAGCAACGATCAGCAGAGTAAACCGATCCCTCAATTATGGGGATGATGGCTATGAAATGATTTTTGAACGAATGGGTGAGAAGATTGAAAAATAAAATTTTTCAATCGAGAGATTTGTGTCTGCGCGCACTTGACACAAACTCGTTATGCGCAAAAAACGTGCGCAGAAATGTGGAAAAGAATGACAATTGAGACAGAAAATCTGATCAACAGCATATGTGCCAGCCTGGAGCGGATCAGCTATATCCGGCCGGATGAAATTCCAAATATTGCTTTATATATGGATCAGGTGACAACGTTTATCGATGAGCGGCTGCGCAGTACCACGCGGAATCCCGGTGAGGACAAAATTCTGACGAAGACCATGATTAACAATTATGCGAAGAACAATTTACTGCCTCCACCGGTAAAAAAGAAATACAAAAAAGAGCATATCCTTGTTTTGATTTTTATTTACTATTACAAGGGAATCATGTCCATGGGAGACATTCAGGTATTATTAAAGCCCATTACGGACAAGTTTTTCTCTGCGGAGGAAGGCTTTAACCTTCAGACGATTTATAATGAAGTTTTCAGTATGGAAAAGAGCCAGGTGGAAGCTTTGAAGGAGGATATGATCCAGAAGTATGAGACCTCGGAGAAAACCTTTGAGGATGCCCCGGAGGACAGCAGAGATTTCCTGAAGCTGTTTTCTTTTATTTGTGAATTAAGCTTTGATGTCTATGTAAAGAAACTATTGATTGAAAAACTGATTGATCAATTGGCACAGACACCCTTTCCGGATCAGACCAGAGAATCTAAAAAGGAAAGTAAAAACAAAGAGAAAAAATAACCGGAGAATAAAGAGGAGCGTTGACGAATCGTCAGCGCTCTTCTTGTATAGGATGAAATATCCGGTTTATTTCTTTTTTGGCTTTTCCTGCAGCATCTGATAGGAATACTGATGTGCATACAGATAATCCAGTCCACCGGTCCAGATGTCACAGCTGTAGTGGCTGTCATTCAATACGATATTGGCGTAGGTAGCGTACAGATATAAATCTCTCCGGCGTCCCTGAGCGATCCAAAGAGGATCACAGTAGAAGTCAACACCGCTTACTACCACATGGGAGTAGATATGGGGTTCATTGGAATTCTGACAGTATTCCGGTGATACATATACCTGATAGGCATTTAATCCCAGGGAATTCATCAGACAATTATAATAAATGGTTGCCTGCTCGGAGTTGATGGCGGTCTTTGTATCAACATAATATTCCTTTAAATAATTGATATAAGACTCTGTCACTGCCACAAATTTAGTGAGGTCATCCGTCTGGTTGGTGATGGCACTGTTATCAATAATTTTTACGAAAATGGGAGAGTAGGTATTGCTTCCCCAGTTATCTGCAGTGGATTCACTGTCAGCGGTAGGACCGTAAAGTGCCACTCCTTTGGGAGTTGTCTGTACCAGGTAGGCATTAAACTGGCGAACACCGGTGGCAGTATGATAGTCTAGCAGAACAGCACCGGGCATGCCGGTATAGCCATCTTCCATATATTGGGCACGGATATTCGTACCTGCGGTACGGGTGAAATAGTAACCATATACATAGGCAACTCTGCCCTGATAGGTGATTCGGAACCAGTCGGTGTCAGTCTGACCGGTTACCTGAATGACATCACGCGCCTGCAGGGTTCCAAGCTTTGCAGATTTGGAAGTAGGCATCTCACGGACATTCACAGTCTGTGTGGCTTCCAGGTATCCGTATTTTTCCCAGATGACATTACAGTAATCATAGGGATTGGGGCTGATTGCCTGAGCGGTGGAAACGGGAACCAGGCTGAGCAGTAAGGATAGTCCCAGCACCATGGCAATCATTCGGTGTTTTATATTTTTTCTCATAACGACACTCCTTCTTATCATTTATATCGTACTTTATTGTGAAAAACAATAGAGGGAAGGATGTTTTTTCACTTCAGTGTTTTTTCAGAGAGGATTTCGTTTGAATTGTCACCCGCATTTCTGTTTCTTCATATAGTAAAGCGTATGAACCTGATTGGAGGAGTAGAAATGAAAACAAAAAACAAAGGGACGAGAAGAAAACAGAGCGTTGCCGGTATTTTACTGACAGCGCTTTTTGTGTGTATGATGACAGGCTGTGGCAGTAAGACTCCGGTATCCGGAGAAAAGGTATCGGGGCAGGAAACTACGAAGGTAGTGCTGAATGAGGTTGCGCACAGCATTTTCTATGCGCCTATGTACGTGGCAATTGAGGAAGGATATTTTGCAGAAGAAGGAATTGAGCTGGAACTGGTAACTGGTTATGGCGCGGATAAAACCATGACGGCATTGCTTACAGGTGAGGCGGACATTGGATTTATGGGATCGGAAAGCAGCATATATACCTATCTGGGAGGAACGCAGGATTATGCGGTAAACTTTGCCCAGCTGACCCAGCGTGCAGGAAATTTTCTGGTGGCAAGGGAGCCGATAGAGGACTTTGACTGGTCATTGTTACAGGGACAGGAGGTTTTGGGAGGCAGAGCAGGCGGCATGCCCGAAATGGTTTTTGAGTATATTTTAAAGAAACACAATATGGATCCCAAAACGGATTTAAACATTGACCAGAGTATTGATTTTGGTTCCACCGCAGCTGCGTTTTCCGGCGGGCAGGGAACCTATACGGTGGAATTCGAACCTTATGCCACTTCTTTGGAACAGAAAGGAGACGGCTATGTGGTGGCCTCCCTTGGGGAAGCGTCCGGCTATGTTCCTTATACGGCGTTCAGTGCCAGGAAGAGTTATCTGGAGGCAAATCCGGAGACCATCCGGAAATTTGTCAATGCGTTAAAAAAGGGAATGGAATTTGCGGATTCCCATACCTCGGAGGAGATTGCAAAGGCCATTGCACCTCAGTTTAAAGAGACGGACCAGGATGCACTGAACACGATTGTGGGACGGTATAAGGCACAGGATAGCTGGAAGTATGATCTGGTGTTCACAGAAGAAGCGTTTACTCTGCTTCAGAACATTTTGGAGGAGGCAGGAGAACTTTCCCAGAGAGTACCCTATGAGGATCTGGTGAATGTGGAATTTGTAAAGTAGGAAAAATTCCCTTCAGGCTATCGACAGCATCGCTTTTTTTCGGTATAATAAAAAAGGTTGTACATCATATGTACTCAGGATGTCAAGAGGGACACAAGACGGCAGATTTCACTGCGTGAAATTAGCAAAACAAGGAGGATTAGAAATGGGAGTACTATCAAGATTCAAGGATATTATGGCGGCAAACTTTAATGCTTTATTAGATAAAGCAGAGGATCCACAGAAAATGATTGACCAGTATCTGCGCAACTTAAACGATGATCTGGCTAAGGTAAAGGCCGAAACCGCTTCTGTCATGGCAGAGGAGAAGAGCGCAAAGAGAAAACTGGATGACTGCGAAGCAGAGATTGCTAAAATGGGCGAGTATGCGCGGAAAGCAGTTGCTGCGGGAAATGATGACGAAGCAAAACAGTTTTTAACGAAAAAGGCTGAACTGACACAGAAACAGACTGTCTTACAGCAGAATTATACTCTGGCATGTGAGAACGCAGCGAAAATGCGTGATATGCATGATAAACTGGAAGCAGATATTACTTCACTGAAGTCCAAACAGGAAATGTTAAAGGCCAAAGTAAAGGTTGCAGAAACCCAGCAGAAGATCAATAAACTTGGTTCCGGGCTGGAAAGCGCCGGCAATAACATGGCAGCATTTGACCGTATGGAAGAGAAAGTCAATAAGATGCTGGATGAAGCAGATGCCATGGCTGAGTTAAACAAAAATAAAACCGCTGCATCGGTGGAGGAACTTACCAGAAGATACGACGCAGATCACAAGACAGATCAGGTTGATGATGAACTGGCTGCTTTGAAAGCGGAAATGGGAATGTGAGGATAGCAATAAGATGGGATTATTTTCCAAGGAACTTTTAAATGTTGTAGAGTGGAATGAAAGTAAAGAGGGAATTATTTTCTGGAAATGGTCTAATGACGAGATCAAGAAAGGTTCCAAGCTGATCATCCGTCCCGGTCAGGATGCCGTTGTTCTGTATAACGGACGGATCGAGGGTATCTTTACCGATGAAGGCAGTTATGATATTGAATCACAGATCATACCTTTTCTCTCCACATTGAAATCTTTCAAGTTTGGTTTTAATACTCCCCTGCGGGCGGAGGTACTGTTTGTCAACACCAAGGAAATGCTGGTAAAATGGGGAACCAAGAATGCAATCAATGTGCAGGCTCCGGGACTTCCCGGTGGTATGCCCATCCGGGCATTCGGAACCTTCTCCTGTAAAGTGGGAGATTTCGATGTACTGATTGATAAACTGGCCGGTGTGAAACACCTTTACACAGTAGATGATGTGAAAGAGCGCATCACCTCTAATCTGGATTCCCTGTTAATGACCTGGATCGGCAAAGAAGGCAGAGATATGTTTAATCTGCAGTCTGATTCCAGAAGCATTGCCAAAGGAATTGCCAGCGATCTGGATATGGATATGCGTAAGATCGGTATCTGCATTACCGACTTTAACATTGAGAGCTTCTCCTATCCGGAGGAAGTAAGGAAAATGCAGGAAAAAGCGGCTGCACAGTCTATGGTAGGAGATATGAACCGTTATACCCAGATGGCAGCGGCAGATGCAATGTCCAAACCCGGTGCCCACTCCACTGCATCCGATATGGTAAACTTACAGATGGGTATGGCAATGGGACAGCAGCTTATCAACCAGATGAATATGAATCAGAATCAGGCACAGGTTCAGTCCCAGCCTCAGCAGGCAGGTGGCAGCACCGGAGGCGCTTACCCGAAATTCTGCCCCAGCTGTGGCACGAAGACCGAGGGAAAACCTTTCTGTGCAGAATGTGGTGCAAAGCTGTAAAGAGCATTCGACAAAAGATGTTATAATCATGTTATTCAGGACCCCGCGTCTGCGGGGTCTTGTTATTGCACAGGAATATAGGAAAGGTTATTGATTCGTTTATGAGCATGTATGATACCTTGAATGAACAACAGAAAGAGGGCGTATTTACCACGCAGGGACCTGTTTTGATTCTGGCAGGAGCCGGCTCGGGAAAAACAAGGGTGCTGACCCACCGAATCGCTTATCTCATCGATCAGGAAGGCGTGAATCCTTGGAATATCCTAGCCATTACTTTTACCAATAAAGCAGCAGGAGAAATGAGGGAGCGTGTGGATAAAATAGTGGGATTTGGTTCAGAAAGTATCTGGGTATCCACTTTTCATTCCACATGCGTACGGATTCTGCGCCGCTATATTGACCGGCTGGGGTTTGATACCAGTTTTACCATTTACGATACAGATGATCAGAAATCTATCATGAAAGATGTCTGCAAACGCCTGAATGTGGATACGAAGCAATATAAGGAAAGAGCTTTGCTGGGTGTCATCTCCTCTGCGAAGGACGAACTCATCAGTCCTACAGAATATCGATTGAGAAATGCAGGAGACTGGCGGGCAGACAAGATTGCTTTCGTTTACGAGGAATATCAGAATACATTGAAAAAGAACAATGCATTGGATTTTGATGATCTTATTGTAAAAACGGTAGAGCTGTTTCGGAATTGCCCTGATGTGTTGGAATCCTATCAGGAACGGTTTCAGTATATTATGGTGGACGAGTACCAGGATACCAATACGGCACAGTTTGAACTGATCCGTCTTCTGGCGGGAAAATACCGGAATCTGTGTGTGGTGGGAGATGATGACCAGTCCATTTATAAATTCCGTGGAGCCAATATCCGCAATATCCTGGACTTTGAACAGGTGTACCCGGAGGCGAAAGTGATCAAACTGGAGCAGAATTACCGGTCAACCCAGATTATCCTGGATGCTGCCAACAGTGTGATTGCCAATAACCGGGGGAGAAAAGAAAAATCTCTCTGGACCCGCATCAAGGATGGAGAGCAGATTCATCTTCGTCCCTTTGATACCGCCTATGAGGAAGCGGAGTACATTGCGTCGGATGTGGCACGAAAAGTAAGAACCGGAAAAGTCAAGTACGGAGACTGTGCTGTACTGTACCGTACCAATGCCCAGGCCAGACTGCTGGAGGAACAGTTTATCATGGAGGGCATTCCTTATGATGTGGTAGGGGGAACCAATTTCTATGCCCGCAGAGAGATTAAGGACATGCTGGCCTATTTAAAAACCATCGACAACGGAAGAGATGACCTGGCAGTGAAACGGATCATCAATATTCCCAAAAGAGGAATTGGAGCTACTACCATCAACCGGGTGCAGGCTTACGCAGACGCTCAGAATATCAGCTTCTTTGATGCATTGACACAGGCAGAGATGATTCCGGGAATCGGCAAGGGAGTATCCAAGCTTACCCCCTTTGTACGGATGATTCAAGTATTCCGCGCAAAGGCAGAAAATGATCATTTAAAGGAATTGATGTCCGATATTATTGAGACGACCCAATATGAAGATTACCTGGATGAGGGAGACAAGGAAGAAACCAATGACCGGATGGAAAATGTCCAGGAGTTATTGAATAAAATGATAGCGTATGAAGAAACGGCAGAGGAGCCTTCTCTCAGCGGCTTTTTACAGGAGGTGGCATTGGTAGCCGACATTGACCGGGTGGATGATGATGGAAACCGGGTGCTGCTGATGACGCTTCATTCATCCAAAGGACTGGAGTTTGAACAGGTCTATCTGGCGGGAATGGAAGATGGTTTATTTCCCAGCTATATGAGCATCCACTCGGAAAATGAGGCGGATTTGGAGGAGGAACGCCGTCTTGCCTATGTAGGAATCACCCGCGCCAAAAAAGATCTGACCCTCTCCTTTGCCAGATCCAGAATGATTCATGGAGAAACCCAATATAATCCGGTGAGCCGTTTTGTAAGGGAAATCCCCGGAGAACTGCTGGATGGCGAACTCAATCCTCCTAAACGTTTTCCATCTCTGGGAGCTTCCTTCGAGGCTTCCTTTGAGGCATCCTTACATTCTCCGTCCCGGAGCATAAACTTCCGGGACGAAAAACCTGTGGGCTATTCTGGACAGGCGAAGCCTAAAGCAACTCTTCGCCCGAAAAAAACGGCTGAGGAGAATCAACCGTTCATTGCGAGAGGCATGGCATCGCTTAACGCTCCCGGCATTTCCAAAGGAGGCGGAGCCTTTGGAAAACCGGATTACGAGGTAGGAGACAGGGTTCGCCATATTAAGTATGGTGACGGAACGGTAAAAGCCCTGGAAGCAGGACCGAGAGATTATCGGGTGACAGTGGAATTTGACTCCACAGGTCAAAAAATTATGTATGCCGGTTTTGCCAAACTGATAAAAATTTAAAAGTTCCCGAATCTAAAACCAAATCTAAAACTTTTATAAAGCCGTGGTAAAAACAGATAGGATGTGGTATACTATGTTATATTTTAGAAGAGCATTTCATATAACAATGCGAGAAAGGATGGACGCCCATGTATAGATTAGAAGATGTAATCGATATGAGTAAACTGAGTAAGATGGATTTAGGCAAGCTGGATCTTGGTAGGCTGGGAGCTTTGCTGGGTAAAAAGGAAGAAGAGAAGAAAAAGACCAACCCGGCTGTATGGGTGGCTGTTATTGCGGGCATTGTAGCTGTGGCAGCTGCGATAGGTTATGGTGTATACCGTTATTTTGCCCCGGATTATCTGGAGGATTTCGAGGACGATTTTGACGATGAGTTTGATGACGAATTCTTTGAGGATGAAGAAGAGGAATCGGATGAAGAGTTGAAGGATGAGGAATAGCTTTTGATCAAAAGGTAAGACTGCCGTACTGTGCAGAAGAGGATTCTGACGGTACGGCAGTTTTTGCCTGCATAGGAAATTCCTTCCTGCGCAGGCAAAATGCTTCGCCTTGAACGCACTGCGACGGCATCAATACAGGGGATACCCAGGGAAGAGAATGTGAAGGATGAAAAAAGGTGTTACTTATGAGGGAATCGTAGAAAGAATCGACTTTCCCAACAAAGGAATAGTACAAGTCCTCATGGAAGATGGGACAACAGAGACTGCGCTGGTCAAAAATGCGTTACCCGGGCAGAAAGTTTCTTTCCGTGTCAATAAGAACCGGAAGAAAAAAGCAGAAGGGGTGCTTCTGGAAGTGCTGGAGAAATCTCCTATGGAAAAAGAAGAAGCTGTCTGTCCCCATTTTGGTAAATGCGGTGGCTGTACCTATATCAGTCTGCCCTATGAAGAACAGCTTCAAGTGAAAGAAGGACAGATTAGAAATCTGCTGGCTCCCTATCTGGAAGAAAACCCGGAAATCTTTGAGGGGATCAAGGCAAGCCCGGTAATCTATGGTTACAGAAATAAAATGGAATTTACTTTTGGTGA
Source organism: uncultured Lachnospiraceae bacterium (assembly GCA_934371505.1). Classification (GTDB taxonomy): domain Bacteria; phylum Bacillota; class Clostridia; order Lachnospirales; family Lachnospiraceae; genus UMGS2037. The sequence goes on along the minus strand of CAKRNW010000023.1, from coordinate 9,825 downwards.
TGAGGTAAAAGACGGACCGCTGGCTCTCGGCATGCATAAGAGAGGAAGCTTTTATGATTTGGTGAGTGTGCGGAGCTGCCAGATTGTAGATGAGGACTATCGGAAAATTCTGGGTGGAGTACTGGATTACTTTGCCGGAACGGGATTACCCTTTTTCCATCGTCTGACCCATGTGGGCTATCTGCGCCATTTACTGGTTCGTAAAGCATCCCGCACCGGAGAAATCCTGGTGGCTCTGGTGACTACAACCCAACAGCAGCCGGATCTTACCGGATTTACCGTGATGCTGAGAGAACTGCCTCTGGAAGGAAAAATTGTAGGAATCCTCCATATTGAAAATGACAGTGTGGCAGATGTGATTCAGAGCGACCGGACGGAGCTTCTCTATGGACAGGATTATTTTTATGAAGAATTACTGGGACTGAGATTCCGGATTTCCCCTTTTTCCTTTTTTCAGACCAACAGCTACAGCGCAGAAGTTCTCTATGAGACAGTCCGTGAATATGTAGGAAATCTGAATGAGGCCGGGGAAGAACCGGATAAAACGGTCTTTGACCTGTACAGCGGAACCGGAACCATTGCCCAGCTGATGGCTCCGGTGGCAAAGAAAGTGATCGGTGTGGAAATCGTGGAGGAAGCGGTGAAAGCGGCCAGGGAAAATGCCAGGGACAATGGATTGGATAACTGCGAGTTTATTGCAGGAGATGTCCTGAGGGTACTGGACGATCTGGAGCAGAAGCCGGACATGATTATCCTGGATCCGCCCAGAGATGGCATTCATCCCAAGGCAATCGGTAAGATTCTGGGATATGGTGTGAAACAGCTGGTGTATATTTCCTGTAAGCCCACCAGTCTGGCAAGAGATCTGGAGGCATTTTATGCCGCCGGTTATCGCATGACCCGGTGTGTCAGTGTGGATCAATTCCCCTGGACCACAGGGATAGAGACTGTAGCGCTTTTAATAAAAACGTAAAAAGAGCCGCCGCGAAAATGCGGTGGCTCCTTTTAACAACAGGCTCAGCTGCCTCTATTTCTTTCTTTTGATATCAATGTAGTCTTCAATGATTTTTACGGTATGATCGATGCCCAGTTTGCTGCTGTTGATGGACAGCTCGTAACCCCGGGAATCACCCCAGTGCAGGGGGCAGTGGCTGTTATGGTAAGCCTTTCTGCGGCGGTCTTTTTCCTTACAGAACACCTCAGCATCGTGATGGCTCATGTTGTGGAGCTGGCAGATACGCTGAATCTTTGCCTCGGAATCCCCCAGGATAAAGATAGTGGTTAAGCCTTCCGTGCCCTGCAGTACATGCTCAGCACAGCGTCCTACGATGACGAAGGACTCACCTGAGGCAGCTTTTTCCTTTAAGTATTTAAACTGCAATTCAGCCACATTTTCAGCGGGAGATATACTCATGCCACGGACCTTGTGGTTAAAGAATAACCCTTTCTGTTTCTCATCAAAGGCAGACAGCTCTTTTGCAGACAGATTCTTTTTCTCGGCCATTTCATCCAGCAGATTGTGGTCATAGAGGGGCAGTCCGTAATGGTCTGCAAGTTTCTGGGCGATTTCATGACCGCCACTTCCATACTCACGTCCAACAGAAATGATAAGTTGTTTTTCCATAGTAGTTTCCCTCCTGTTTTATAAATATCTTACATAAATGCTGATAATAGAAAGTACTACTACTATTATAGTCGCAGGAGCCATCACTTTGCAATATTTTCCCCAACGGATGATGTAACCTTCCTTGGCTGCGGTTGCCACACCAACCACGTTTGCGGAAGCACCGATCGGGGTAGCAGAGCCACCTACATCAGTTCCCATGGCCAGAGACCATGCCAGAACATCCAGAGGAACCCCTTCGGTGGCAGCCAGTGTATTGATGATAGGAATCATGGTTGCTGCAAAAGGAATGTTATCTACGAATGCACTTGCCACAGCGGACAGCAGGATGATAATAGCAATCATCAGCATGAAGTTTCCACCGCTGATCTTACCGATGAAATCAGCCATTACGTTTAAGATACCGGTCTGCTCCAGACCACCGACAACGACGAACAGTCCGACGAAGAACAGCAGGGTTTTGTAATCCACACCTTTTAATACCTCGCCGATGTGTTTACCTGCAGCAATCAGTGTTACAACAGCGATGAAGACACCGATGGTGGATACGGTCAGTCTGGTGGTCGCGTGGGTAATCAGCAGAACAACCGCGCAGAGGAAAATCACGCAGCTTGCAATAAAGCCCTTCTTGTCCACAATAGCAGATGCCGGTGTGGGGAAAGACTGAATCATTTCCTCGGTAACCGGAGTTGCCTTTAAATCTTTATGCAGAACCGCATAGAAATAAAGCACAATCACAATCAGGGAGATTCCTGCAATCACACCGGTATTGGTGAGGAAGTTCATGAAGGAATATCCAAGAGAAGTACCGATGATGATGTTGGGCGGATCTCCACACATGGTAGCAGAACCACCTAAATTTGCACAGAAGACTTCCGCGAGGATCATGGGAACCGGGTTGAATTTCAAAAGCTGTGCCAGTTCAATCGTGACGGTAGACAGGAACAAAATGACAGTAATGCTGTCGATGAACATGGACAGGAAGGCAGCAAGTACCATGAAGGTGATGAAAAGAGGAATCACCTGATACCTGACCAACTTTGCCAGTCTCATGCAGAGCCAGCGGAAGAAGCCTACACGTGCCATACCTTCCACCATGATCATCATACCTGCTACGAAGACAATGGTTTCCCAGTTGATACCTGCAGATACACCGGCGGATTCTCCGGCACGATACCAGAACTGGGGTGTAAAAAAACTATACAGATTCAGGGTTTCCCATACGGCACTCATGCTGTGCATACCCACGCCGAACACGAGGAGCAGTGTAAGTAATGCACATCCCAGGGTGACATAATGACGTTCCCAAATCTCGGTAATGATTAAGACAAACATTGCCAGGAAGATTATAACTGCTAACACTTGTGCAATCATTTTCCAGCCTCCTTTGTAATAAGAACTTTTGCATATGCGAGTTATTCTACTAGGTTTCCCTTCAAAATGCAAGTGACAAACCGCTGTATTTATCGTTTTGAAATCTCCGGTTTTAGAGAAATTTTCATGATTAAAATGACTGGAAACATAAAGGTGCTTATGCTAAAGTAGGAGACAGAAAAAGAATCCTGGAAGGAAGACTGCGGAATGATTAAAATTGATCTGATCACCGGCTTTTTGGGCTCCGGCAAAACAACTTTTTTAAAGCTTTATGCGAAACAGCTGATGAAGCAGGGATTAAAGGTAGGGATTCTGGAAAATGATTTCGGTGCGGTGAACGTGGATATGCTGCTGTTACAGGATTTGCTGGGGGAACAGTGCGATTTGGAGATGGTGTCCGGGGGCTGTGACAAGGACTGCCACCAGAGACGGTTTAAAACCAAACTCATCGCCATGGGAATGCGTGGCTTTGACCGGGTGATTGTGGAACCTTCCGGGATTTATGATGTGGATGAATTTTTTGATACGTTGCAGGAAGAGCCTCTGGATGAATGGTATGAGATCGGGAGCGTGATTGCCATTGTGGATGCAAAGCTGGAAGAAACACTGTCCCCTGCCTCAGACTATCTCCTGGCGTCCCAGCTTGCAGATGCCGGACAGGTGGTTTTGAGCAAGGTACAGGAGGCAACGCCGGAACAGCTTACCCACACCATGGAACACCTGAACCGGGCATTGGAACAGATTCGCTGCGGGCGCCGATTGGGAGAGGATGTATTAAAAAAAGACTGGAAGGACTTTACCCGGGAGGACTTTGACAGAATCCGGGATTGCGGTTATCGCTCTGAACCCTATGTGAAAATGGAGCTGGACGAGGAAAAACAGTTTCAGTCACTTTTCTTTATGGAAATGCATCTGACACCGGAGCAGCTCCGGAATGCTGCAGAGCGAATTTTAAGAACTCCGGAATGCGGCACGGTATTCCGGGTAAAGGGATTTACCCGGGAGGAGAATCACTGGATCGAGATAAATGCCACAAGGGAACAGACGGAAGTGAAACAACTGGAGAAGGGACAAGAAATCTTCATTGTAATCGGAGAAGGACTAAAAGAGGAGATGATCCGAAAACAATTACAATAAGAAACAATAAGCAAATCCGAAATGCAAAATGAGAAAATTTCTCATTAACGTGAAAAGGACTGTAAGGTCCTTTTTTTGCGTGCTACAATCAGAAAATAAAAAACAAAAGAAACAAGGAGGATTCAATCATGTCAATGAAATTTAATGGAAAACACACAGGATTATTTGCAGCGGGCGTACTGTTCGGAACAGCAGGAATTAAGCTTCTGACCAGCAAAGATGCCAAGAAGGTTTATACACAGTGTACCGCAGCCGTTCTGCGTGCAAAGAAATGTGTCATGGACGTGGTAAATACTGCACAGGAGAACGCAGAGGACATCTATGCTGATGCAAAACAGATAAACAAAGACCGCGAGGAGGCTGACGAAGCTTTCGAGGATATCCCCGCAGAGGCAGCTGAGGAAGCTGCAGAGAATACGGACGAAGAAGGCGGACAGGCATGAGATTTCTCATAAAGCATGAAGGAAAGGGAAGACTGCGTGTCCATGTAAACCGCCATTCTCTTACTTATGCGGAGGCAGATATCCTTCAGATGTATCTGGAGAATGTACCCGGAATCCAGGAAGTAAAGGTTTACGAGCGCTCTGCGGATGCTGCCATCGTCTATCATGGCGGCCGGGACACAGTTCTGCAGGCATTGCAGAAGTTTGGATTTGACAGAGGACAGGTGCCGGAGACAGCCGTTGCCGGTTCCAGCCGTGAGATTAACGCGGAGTACAAGGAAAAGCTCATCGACAAAATCATCATCCATTATGGAAAACGATGGCTGTTACCCATGCCCATCCGCAGCGTGATTACCACCGTCAAATCCGTCAAATACATTGCCAAGGGCGTGAAAACCCTGTGGCAGCGCAGGATAGAAGTACCGGTACTGGATGCAACAGCCATCGGCGTATCCGTACTGCGAAGTGATTTCGCCACAGCAGGCTCCATCATGTTCCTGCTGGAAATCGGAGAATTGCTAGAGGAGTGGACCCATAAGAAATCCGTGGAGGATCTGGCCCGGAGCATGTCCTTACAGACCACAAAAGTATGGCTGGTGACAGAGGACGGTGAAGATGTGCAGATCAGCACCGCCGAGGTAAAAGCCGGAGATAAAATCCGTATCCGGATGGGCAATGTGATTCCCTTTGACGGCGTGGTCTGCGGCGGCGAGGCGATGGTCAATCAGTCCTCCCTTACCGGCGAGTCCCAGGCAGTCAGAAAGGCGGAGCATGCCTCCGTTTACGCCGGAACCGTGCTGGAGGAAGGCGAGCTGACCGTGATGGTCAAAGCCACCAGCGGCGGCAGCCGTTACGAGCGCATTGTCACCATGATTGAGGATTCGGAGAAACTGAAATCCTCCGTGGAAAGCCGTGCAGAGCATCTGGCAGACAGACTGGTGCCCTATTCTTTACTGGGAACAGGACTGGTTTACCTTTTTACCCGGAATGTGACCAAGGCACTGGCAGTGCTGATGGTGGATTATTCCTGTGCCCTGAAGCTTGCCATGCCGGTGACCGTGCTTTCCGCCATCCGTGAGGCGAATCACCATCATATCACTGTCAAGGGCGGCAGATACATGGAGGCGATGGCAGAGGCAGATACCATTGTCTTTGATAAGACAGGAACTCTGACCAAAGCACTTCCCCATGTGGTAAAAGTGGTATCCTTTAACGGCATGCCGGAGCAGGAGCTGCTGCGCACTGCAGCCTGCCTGGAGGAACATTTTCCCCATTCCATGGCGAGAGCCGTGGTGGATGCCGCAGAAGAACAGGGACTGCACCATAAGGAAATGCACTCCAGGGTGGAGTACATTGTGGCGCACGGTATTGCCACCACCATCGGAACCAAGCGCGTTGTCATCGGAAGCTATCACTTCGTCATGGAGGACGAGCACTGCAAGATTCCTCTCCACATGGAAGAACGTTTCGAGGATTTACCCAGGGAATATTCCCATCTCTATCTGGCAATCAACGGAGAACTGGCAGCGGTTATCTGTATGGAAGATCCCCTGCGGGAGGAGGCACATCAGGTGATTCAGACACTGAAATCACTGGGCATCACCAATGTGGTGATGATGACCGGTGACAGTGAGCGGACTGCCCATGCCATCGCTGCCCGTGTGGGTGTTGACCAGTATGATTCCGAGGTACTGCCGGAGGATAAAGCCGGCTTCGTGGAGAGACAGCGGGCAGAAGGACACAAGGTCATCATGGTGGGAGACGGCATCAACGACTCTCTGGCATTGTCCTGTGCCGATGTGGGAATCGCCATCAGTGACGGCGCAGAAATCGCCCGTGAAATCGCGGACATCACCATCCAGGCGGATGATTTGCAGGAGCTGGTAACCTTAAAGCTGCTCAGCAATGCCCTCTTAAAGAGAATTCACGGCAATTACCGTGCGATTATCGGCATCAACAGCGGTCTGATTGTGGCGGGCGTGGCAGGCATCCTTGCACCCACCACCTCCGCATTACTGCACAATACCTCCACATTGCTGATTGGACTCCACAGCATGAAGAATTTATTAGAAGAGTAATTTGAAAGCAAAGTAATTAAAGAAACTTTCTCATTTAAAGCTCTTGCAAAAGAAACATAGTTAGATTCAACTAACTGTGAATAGGTCGTGTGAACTCCATTGCTGCCGAAGGCGTGATGAACCTTCGGCGGAGTTACACCATATCTTAGATGTGAAATCACAGATAGGAAGGGACTTATTGGCAGGAAAGGAGAAAGTACTTATGAATTATTTGGAAATTGAGAAAGTAATCGGACGTGAGATTCTGGATTCCAGAGGAAACCCTACCGTAGAGGCAGAGGTTTATCTGGCAGACGGCACCATCGGGAGAGGAACTGCACCCAGCGGTGCATCCACCGGTGAATTCGAGGCACTGGAGCTGCGGGACGGCGACAAGAGCCGTTACCAGGGCAAGGGTGTACAGAAAGCCGTAGAGAATATCAATACCACCATCCATGATACATTAGTCGGAATGGACGCCTCCGACATTTACGCCATCGACAAGGCAATGATTGCCGCAGATGGAACAAAAGACAAATCCAACTTAGGCGCCAACGCTATTCTGGCAGTATCCATTGCCTGCTGCAGAGCAGCATCCATCGCACTGGATATTCCCCTGTACCGCTTTCTCGGCGGTGTGTCCGGCAATCGTCTGCCGGTTCCCATGATGAACATTATCAATGGCGGATGCCATGCGTTATCTTCCGGACTGGACGTCCAGGAGTTTATGATTATGCCTGTAGGCGCACCTTCCTTCAAAGAGTGTCTGCGCTGGTGTGCAGAGGTATTTCATGCCCTTGCCGCTATTTTGAAAGAGAGAGGACTGGCAACTTCCGTAGGTGACGAGGGTGGTTTTGCTCCCGCACTGAAATCCGATGAGGATGCCATCGAGACGATTCTGGAGGCAGTAAAAAAAGCAGGCTACGAGCCTGGCAGAGATTTCCGAATCGCCATGGACGCCGCATCCAGCGAATGGAAAACCGGCAAGAAGGGCGAGTACAAACTTCCCAAGGCTGGCACCGTTTACACCTCCGAGGAACTGATTGCCCACTGGAAAAAGCTGGTAGAGAAATACCCCATTATCTCCATCGAGGATGCACTGGACGAGGAGGACTGGGAAGGCTGGCAGAAACTCACCGCAGAGCTGGGGGACAAAGTCCAGCTGGTAGGCGATGACCTCTTTGTAACCAATACCGAGCGTCTGGCAAAGGGCATTTCCCTGGGCTGTGGCAACTCTATTCTTATCAAGTTAAACCAGATTGGATCTGTCTCAGAGACCCTGGAGGCAATTAAGATGGCACATAAAGCAGGCTACACCGCAATTTCTTCCCATCGCTCCGGGGAGACGGAGGATACCACCATCGCAGATTTGGCAGTGGCATTAAATACCTGTCAGATTAAGACTGGCGCACCCAGCCGTTCTGAACGTGTGGCAAAATACAACCAGCTCCTCCGCATCGAGGAAGAATTGGGAGAGGCTGCGTTTTATCCTGGAATCAAGGCTTTTAATGTTTAAGAATTATTCAAGAATTATTCTCAATAAACAGCCTTGACGGGCAGTAACAAACATGATAAGATAAACACAGTTAGATACAACTAACTACTGACTGACATAATATTTCTTGAAAAGGGCGTTTCCCTACACCGGAAATGCCTTTTTCAAAGAAAGAGGTTAGACAAAACTAATTAAAAAGCGACAGCAAAGCTGGAAAGCAGTATAGCAGCGATGCAGCAAAGGAGTCATGATGTTCGAGCGTTATCTGATTGAAAACTGTTCCCCCACATTGGCATCCTTAAAGACGGCGAATCTGTTCCGTTACACTTATGATACGGAGGAAGAACTGCAGGAATCCGTGGAAAAGTGGAATGACCAGATTGCTCCGAAAGGGGTATCAGTGGAAATTTTATATCAGACAAAGGAATGGGCGCTTATTTATGTGTACCGCCGGATGGCACTGGAACGGGATTTACATAGAGATGGCACAGAGCAGCTGCTGGAGCAGTGTGGCTACGGGCATGCAGTGACCGTGGAAACAGCCATCCCTCATCTGAAAACCCGGTTACAGGCAGACGGCAGCTTCCCTCACGAAATCGGACTCTTTCTGGGCTATCCCCTGGAGGATGTCATCGGATTTATCCGGAACCAGGGACATAACAGCAAATGCACCGGTTACTGGAAAGTGTACGGGGACGCAGCGGAGGCGGGCAGAACCTTTGCCCGGTTTCGCAAATGTCAGGATGTCTATGGACGGCTCTGGAAGGAAGGACGCCGCAGTGTGCTGCAGCTGACGGTGGCGGTGTAGGAGAATACGGACGGGGTACCATAAACGGAAAACGATGGAGAAAATCCATGGATATGAAAAAGAAAACAGTGATGGGCGAAATAGACCCTTCACAGAAAGGCTGGTTAATATGAGTAAAGTAGCAGTAGTATATTGGAGTGGCGGCGGAAATACCGCACAGATGGCAACCGCAGTGATGGAAGGCATCCAGGCGGCAGGCGGAGAGGCAACCGTATTTTTCGTAGGAGAGTTTGATTCTTCTAAAATGGATGAGTTTGATGCCATCGCCTTCGGCTGTCCTGCCATGGGAGCAGAGGTGCTGGAGGAGAGTGAGTTCGAGCCGATGTTTCGGGACTGTGAGAGCAAACTTTCCGGCAAAAAAATTGTCCTCTTTGGCTCTTACGGCTGGGGAGACGGCGAGTGGATGCGTACCTGGGAGAGCGAGTGCAAGGCAGATGGCGCTGTGTTCGCATACCCCTGTGTCATAGCACACGAAACCCCAGATGAGGATGTGATTGCACAGTGCAAGGCTGCAGGCAAGGCACTGGTATAGTTAGTATCCTTTGTAAAAAGGGAAGTAGAAAAGAGAAAGAAAAAGGCTCCGGCGGATTGCCGGAGTCTTAGGAAAACATTGAAGCAAGGAACGGTATAGCTTAACGGCTATGCCGTTCTTTGCTCTTTTTTACTTGTGTTACGGGCATTTTCGCTTACCCGTGTGAAGTCAAATGCACCGATGAAGTTATAGACGACGGTGATTTCCCGCGTTCTGGATTTCTTGTCAACATGGGAAACTTCGATTCTGTCAATGAAAGCACGGAGAACAGCCGCGTCAAGCTCCTGCAAATCCGTGTAAGGCCCTTTGCATCAATCAAAGTTTCCTGTCGGCACTTTGGGCAGTATAGCGGGAA
>CAKRNW010000022.1 GCA_934371505.1 uncultured Lachnospiraceae bacterium | reverse complement strand
AGTTCTGCCATGGCATCGACAGAGTTGAAGTTTTCGGGGATGATGTCTTCGTAGGGGAGTTCGACACCAAATTCCATGGACAGAGCAGAGATGATTCCCACAATGGTGAGGGAGTCTAAAATTCCGTCATCCACTAATTCCTCGGAACATTCAAAGTCGATCTCGGGATAGTTTTCTTCCAATACATCTAAAATTTTTTCTCTCATAAGTTTTCTCCTTTTTCTGATTATTTAATTATTTCGATCAAAATCCACCATATATGAACGAGCTGGCGTCATAGACCGATCCGTATCTGGCAAAGATAAGCAGAATCACACAGGCACTGTAGTACACCAGCCACCGTACAGGAAGGGAGCGTTTTGCCAGCCATTCCCGGATCTGGATGTGTTCCTGCAAAATATCAACGAGCCAGATCAGTGCCACTCCAATGAGCGCCACTATGAAATTTTTCCGGTCTAAACCAAATCCAAACAGGCTTCCCTGGGTAAAGGCGCGAATCCCGCTCCCTGCAAAAAGCTGACGCACCAGGACGGTAAAACCCGTCAGTGTTCCGGTAACGGTGAGCATCCTGCCCACGCAGAATACCAGAAAAGTGCGTACCATCTGGAAAACCTGGAACCATTTCTTTTTCGGATCAATATGCAGCCTTGCATTCAGCTGTTTGGTTTCCTTGGCAAAAATGGTTTCCAATATAATAAGGATACCCCAATATAAGCCCCAGACTACATAATTCATGCCGGTACCATGCCACAGTCCGGTGAGTAACCACACTACAGTCAACGGAACTGCTGCAGACACCACCTGCCCGGCACGGTTTCCGTGCTTTTTCCGCACCTTTACCGCCCATTTCATAAAACGGGGATTCATGGCAATAGGCATGTAAATATAGTCTTTAAACCAGGTGCCCAGAGTAATATGCCAGCGCCTCCAGAATTCCGCTGCGTTTTTGGCAAAGAAAGGACGGCGGAAGTTTTCTTCCAATGTCACGCCCATGGTCTGGGCAGCTCCACAGACAATATCCATACAACCGGAGAAATCTGCATATAGTTCCACTGCTCCCAGTACAATGGCAAACAGCATTTCCAGCCCGGCATGATAATCTGGCATATCCCAGACCGCCATTGTATACAATGCCAGTCTGTCTGCCACCACCATCTTTTTGAAAAATCCCCAGAGCATGCGTTGCAGACCGAAACAGATTCTCTGATATTCCGGTCCGGGCAAAGCATCAAACTGCTTTAACAGTTTGTCATATCTTCCGATAGGCCCCTGTACGATGTGGGGAAAATAGGTCATGCACAGCAGAAGTTTCAGGAAATTGGTCTCACAGGATGCCTTTTTCCAGTAAATGTCCAGCAGGTATCCCACCGAGGAAAAGGTATAATAGGAAATACCGATGGGTACCAGAATACTCTGCACATGCAAAAGCCGTGCTATCTTCACAAACGCCAGAAAGCCCACAATGACAACCAGCGCCGCCACCAGATATTTTTTGCTTTTTTTCTTATATTCCGCAAAAAGTACCGCCTGCTCCTTGGGTGTGAGTCCTTCTTTTTCCTTGTCATACCCGATATAAATTTTTGCAATCCGTCTGCTGCACAGATAAACGACGACAGCAGTGCCGATGAGAATCATCAACACTGCCGGGCCTGCCGCCAACAGATAAAATATGAAGCTGCCTGCGAGAATGACTGCCTGCCGCAGCTTTACGTCCGGCACCAACAAATAGCATATTAAAAAAATTGCAAAAAATACAAAAAATCCAAGAGAATTATAGGTCATTGTTGCAGCCTTTTCTATAAAATTTTATAGACAGTCCAAAACTGAATGAAAATTTATCTGATAACAAGATTATATGGCATTCTGTACAAAAATAAAATGCAAATTTTTGATTGAGATAAATATAAAATGTTACTCTTTACTTTCGTTAAAAGGAAACAGGATCTTTTGGCATTCCGGCTCGTACATATTGTCTTTGGTGACGATGGTGGTAGCGGTATCTATCTCAGCAGGAACATTGGTCTGTCCATTTACAAGACTCACTGCTGTTTCAATTCCCAGATATCCCATCGCATAGGGATTCTGCACAATGAGGGCATCCACCTCCCCGGTCTCCAGCATTCCTACAGAAACCACATTGGAGTCAAAAGCCACCACATGAACGCTGTCTGCCAGTTTCAGATCCCGGATTGCCCATCCTACTCCCAGGCTTGTCCATTCGTTAAAGGTGACCACAACATTCATCTGCGGATTGGAGAGCAGCATCTTCCGGGTTTCCTCCCTGGCATCTTCTATAGTGGAAAGTACATTGATCGTGCTAATCTCCCTGACCCGTGTATCCTCACCCAGCACATTCCTGCATCCCTGCTCTCTCTGCTGTCCATTGGCCGAATTGATTCCATAGTTGACAATACCTACATAGAGTTCTTTTCCATCCGTTTCCAAAGCTGCCCTGCCGGCCATACCACCTGCTTCATAATTGTCGGTTCCGATCCTGCAGGATACCCTGGTGCTGTTTACATCACTGTCAATGACAATTACTTTGATCCCCTGCTGGGCTGCCTGATCTATAACCCCTGCACTGGCGTTGTAATCCACTGCCGAAAATACAATGGCATCCACTCCCTCTTCCATTGCCTGGCGCACCAGCATGTTCTGTTTCTCGTAATCCTCCTCCGTTTCCGGTCCATCAAAAGTAATGTTGACATTGTATTCCGCAGAGGCAGCACGTACACCTGCGTACACGCTTTTCCAGAAAGAGCTGATCGTGGACTTCGTGATAACCGCAATCCGGGTTTTTCCGTTCTCCACCCGTTTGCCGCATCCCCACAGGCAGAACAGGAACACCAGTATCAAAAATAAACTGAAGATTTTTCTCCCACTTTTCCGCATTTCTTTTTCAGACTTTCTCCCATCCGGCAGCATCCTTCTGCACTACTTTTGGCATCCGTATCGTCACGATGGTTCCTTCATCCAGTTCGCTTTGAATGGAAAGCCCATATTCCTTTCCAAAATAGATTTTGACTCTGTCATTCACATTTTTAATTCCGATACCCGAATTATCTCCCGGTTCTTTATCTAAAATAGAATTGCACTGTTCTTCCGTCATGCCTACACCATTATCCTCCACCTGGAAGACAATATCGTCGCCTTCCCCATAGATGCGAATCAGAATATGACCTTCATCTACCATACGGCTCAACCCATGATTAATGGCATTTTCGATAATAGGTTGTAAGGTAATTTTGTTACAATAACAGGGAAGACATTGTTCTTCCACCTGGAATTCATAGGTAAACTGATTTTTATAACGGAAGTTTTCAATTTTCAGATAGCTTTTTGCATGCTCTACTTCTTTTTCAATGGTAATCAATTCATGGCCTTTACTAATACTGATACGAAACAGTTTTGCCAGGGCATTTACCATCTCCACTGCATCCTGACAGCGCTCCGCCTCACAAAGCCACCCGATGGCATCCAGCGTATTGTACAGGAAATGAGGATTAATCTGTGCCTGTAACGCTTTTAATTCTGTCTTGCGCAGGGAAATTTCTTCCTGACGCACCTGATTCATCAGATTCTGGATCTTTCCCACCATATGCTCAAAAGACTGGGAAAGAGCCGAAATCTCCATAGTTCCTGTCACCGGCTGATACACATATTCCGCTGCATTCCGTTCAAAGTCTCCCATTGCCTGTATAAGGCGTTGTATCGGATGGGTGACAAGTCTGGATATGAGCATGCTGACAATTACCGTTACAAGAAAAATCACAGTGAAAATCACACAGATATTCTTCAGGAGTTTCATTGCCTTCGTCGTCACCATCTCACTGACATAGCTGACTCCCACCACTTTCCAGGTACACCGCTTCAACTTCTGCACGCTGCAGATGAGCTCATCCGTTTCAAAGGTACCTTCCTGCTCCAAATCCAACGCCCTTGCCGGTTCTTCTTTCAATCCGGAATATAGCAGCTGCTGTTGGGGATGATAAATGATTTCCCCATTCGCATCCACAATAAAACAGTATCCATGCTGACCGATTCCCACATTATCTACATAATCGGAAATTTGGGAAAACCGGATATCAATAACAACCCTGGCCTTTTCCCCATCCGCTATTGTAATTTCCTGCAGCACCGATACCACCCATGGATAATAATCCTGCAGCATGGATTCCACATGCGGTTCTGAAAGGTAAAGGGTCTGGGGATTATAAAATTCTCTGGAAATGTAAGACAAATCCTTCAAATAGTTCTGTTTCATAGCCCGTCCGCCGGTATAGGAGTCCTCCAGCTTCCCGTCCGCATTATAAACGTAAATAGCAACCAGGTCTGAACGGACGCGGCAGAGCATTTCCAATGTTTTCTGCTGTTCATTCGGGCAGACGGTAAAACTGTTCTGCACTATGCTCATAATATCCTGCATATCTTCTATATAATTAGCGATCGCATTGGATGCCTGCACCACCGCCTGTTCACTGGTTGTTTTGGCATTCTCTTTCATACCGGTGGTGTAAAGTGATAAGAACAAAAAGGTGGACCATAGTAAAAAAATGGTGACCAGAAACACAACAAGTATGGTAATCATGCGCGAAAGAGAAAGGTTGGATTTTTTCATCTTCTACCACGATACCTCAATGTCCCAATAATAATATGTTTTACCATAATCAATCCTCCTTGTCTGCAAAACAACATCCCTATCCTGTGACCTGCTGATCTGTCTTTTATCCTATCATATTTGGAAACCCTGTACAATCATAATCCTGCACATACCTCACACAGGTATACATAGTGCTTTAAAAAAACGCAGAAAATATGGTGTCTCTATAAAAAATAACGAAAATATCAGTAAAATTTTTAATGTGAACCGAAAAATATTCTATAGAAAACATGCAAAAATCCCGTATACTGTAAATATCAACAAAAGAAAGGGAGTAATAAACATGAAAAAGAAACTTGTTGTATTAACCATGGCTGCTGTCTTCGCTATGTCCGCTGTAGGATGTGGTTCCAAAGATAGCGCTGCAACCACCGCTCCTGCTGCCTCTGACACTATGACAGAGACAACAGATTCCTCCGCTACCGCAGAGGTTGCTGCTACCGGAGATGTAGCAAATAAGGATAAGCCCTTAGTATGGTTTAACCGTCAGCCTTCCAACAGTTCCACCGGCGAACTGGACATGAATGCATTAAACTTTAACAAAGATACCTATTATGTAGGTTTCGATGCAAACCAGGGTGCTGAACTTCAGGGACAGATGATTGCTGATTACATTGAGGCAAACATTGATTCCATCGACCGTAACGGAGATGGCGTAATCGGATATGTACTTGCAATCGGTGATATCGGACACAACGATTCCATCGCTCGTACCAGAGGTGTTCGTAAAGCTCTTGGCACAGCGATTGAAGCTGACGGCAATATCGTAAGTGATCCTGCCGGAACCAACGTAGACGGTTCTGCTACCGTTGTACAGGATGGTAAGATTACCGTAAACGGTAAAGAATATGTGGTTCGTGAGCTTGCTTCTCAGGAAATGAAGAACTCCGCTGGTGCAACATGGGATGCTGCTACCGCTGGTAACGCAATCGGTACCTGGTCTTCTTCCTTCGGCGATCAGATTGATATCGTTGCATCTAACAATGATGGTATGGGAATGTCCATGTTCAATGCTTGGTCCAAAGACAACAAAGTTCCTACCTTCGGATACGATGCAAACAGCGATGCTGTTGCAGCTATTGCAGAGGGATACGGCGGAACCATCAGCCAGCACGCTGATGTTCAGGCTTATTTAACTCTTCGTGTTCTGCGTAACGCCTTAGATGGTGTTGACATTGATACCGGTATCGGTACTGCTGATGATGCAGGCAACGTATTATCCGATGATGTTTACAAATACGATGCTGATCAGCGTTCTTACTACGCATTAAACGTAGCAGTTACTGCTGACAACTATCAGGATTTCACAGATTCCACCGTTACCTGGGCACCTGTTTCTACACAGCTTGATGCAACTGCTCATCCTTCCAAGAAGGTATGGCTGAACATCTACAACGCTGCTGATAACTTCCTGAGTTCTACTTATCAGCCTCTGCTGCAGAAATACGATGATCTCTTAAATCTCGAAGTTGAGTACATCGGTGGTGATGGACAGACTGAGTCTAACATTACAAACCGTTTAGGAAATCCTAGCCAGTATGATGCATTTGCAATCAACATGGTTAAGACAGATAACGCAGCTTCATACATGTCAATCCTTAATCAGTAAAAAACCGATAGGATTTGAATCGTTTAGGGAGAAGAAATTCTCCCTAAACTTTTTTAAGAAACAATGCAACTAATCTATGACAGGAGTAAGCGCAATGGAAAACAAGAAAGATAACATTGTCTTATCCATACGCGGCATGTGCAAATCCTTCGGACGAAACCGGGTTCTCGATCACATCAATCTGGATGTGAAAGAAGGCACGGTTATGGGTCTTATGGGTGAAAATGGCGCTGGTAAGTCAACAATGATGAAGTGTCTCTTCGGCACCTATCAAAAAGATGAAGGTTCGATTTATCTGGAAGGAAAAGAAGTAAGCTTTTCCGGTCCTAAGGATGCCCTTGAAAACGGAATTGCAATGGTGCATCAGGAATTGAATCAGTGTCTGGAAAGAAATGTAGTAGATAATTTATTCCTCGGACGCTATCCCCGCAACGCGATGGGTATGGTGGATGAAGGAAGAATGAAAAGGGAGGCATCCGACCTTTTCCGTAAATTAGGCATGACGGTCAATCTGGAACAGCCAATGAGAAAAATGTCTGTTTCTCAGCGTCAAATGTGTGAGATTGCCAAGGCAATCTCTTATAACGCCAAGGTAATTGTTCTTGATGAGCCCACCTCTTCTCTCACGGTTCAGGAAGTTAATAAGCTTTTTGAAATGATGAGAATGTTGAAATCCCAGGGAATTTCCTTAATTTATATCTCCCACAAAATGGATGAGATTTTTGAAATCTGTGATCAGATTTCCGTTCTCCGGGATGGTAATCTTGTCATGACCAAGGATGCCAAAGATACCAACATGAATGAATTAATTGCTGCCATGGTTGGTCGTGTATTGGAAAATCGTTTTCCTCCTGTGGACAATACCCCTGGCGATGTTGTTTTATCCATACAGCACCTGTCTACCAAGTATGAACCCCATCTGCAGGATATTTCCTTTGATGTCCGGAAAGGTGAGATTTTCGGATTATACGGTCTGGTTGGTGCCGGACGTACCGAACTTCTGGAAACTATTTTTGGTGTACGTACCAGAGCTGCAGGCCGCGTATATCTGAATGGCAAGCTGATGAACTTCACCAGTGCAAAGGAAGCCATGGATTACGGCTTTGCAATGATTACAGAGGAACGTAAGGCAAACGGCCTCTTTTTAAAGACTGACCTTACTTTCAACACCACCATTGCAAATCTGAATGCCTATAAGAATGGACCGGCTCTTTCTGATACAAAGATGGTAAACTCCACTGCTAAGGAAATTAAAATCATGCATACAAAGTGCATGGGACCGGACGATATGATTACCAGTCTTTCCGGCGGTAATCAGCAAAAGGTTATCTTCGGTAAGTGGCTGGAAAGAGGACCTCAGGTATTCATGATGGATGAACCCACTCGAGGAATCGATGTAGGTGCAAAATATGAAATCTACGAGTTAATTATTAAGATGGCAAAAGAAGGTAAGACCATTATCGTTGTATCTTCTGAAATGCCGGAGATTCTTGGCATCACCAACCGGATCGGCGTAATGTCCAACGGACATCTTTCCGGAATCGTCAACACAAAGGAAACCAATCAGGAAGAACTTTTAAGACTCAGTGCAAAATACCTATAAACGAGGGGTAAGACAAATATGGCTAATAATAAAATTCTTACGGCTGAGCAGGAAATTGCCTTACGTCAGCCAATCGATGATTATGTCGGTGGAATACAGAAAAAAATTGATGCCTTACGTGCAGACGGTACTGCAAAGGTAATCACATACGAAAACGCAATCGACGGTATCAAACGTGACCGTACTTTATCAAAAAGTGAAAAAAACAGCAAGATTGCTGAAATCCAGAAAAACCTTGACAAAGCAACGGCTGTAGAAAACAAAAATAAAGCTGAAGTTGAAAAGCTGATTGCCGATGCAGAAAGCTATTTGAAGGAGCATTTTGATACAGAGTATTTCACTCCTGTAAAAGAAAGCTGCGCTGCCGAAAAGGAGCAGGCTAAGATTCGTTATAACGAAAAAGTTGCTGAATTGCAGAAACAGCACAAAGAAAATCTTTCCAAGCTTTCTGACAAGCAGGAAATCAAGGACGAAAACTATGTACATAAGAATCGTCTTTCCAATGCAAAGCTGGAATTAGAAAAAGAATATCAGGAAATTAAAGACAGAAGGCATGAAGCATACCGTCATAAATATCATTTGATTGATATGCTGCGTCTTTCCAGATTTACATTCACACAGTCTAAAGCCCAGAAATGGGAAAATTACAAATATACCTTTAATTGTCGTTCTTTCTTCTTACAGAATGGACTTTATATTGCAATCCTGCTGATTTTCATCGCGCTTTGCATCATCACACCAATCAAGAAGGGCACTCCTCTTCTTACCTACAACAATGTACTTAACATCCTGCAACAGGCATCTCCCAGAATGTTCCTTGCCCTTGGTGTAGCCGGACTGATTCTCCTTGCCGGAACCGACCTTTCCGTTGGTCGAATGGTTGGTATGGGTATGACCACCGCTACCATTGTCATGCATCAGGGAATCAATACCGGTGGTGTATTCGGACACATTTTCGACTTTACCGGGCTTCCCATTGTTGTGAGAGTTTTCCTTGCTTTGTTTTTATGTATTCTGTTTTGTACCTTTTTTACCACAATTGCAGGATTCTTTACCGCAAAGTTCAAGATGCATCCCTTCATTTCCACAATGGCAAACATGCTGATTATCTTCGGTCTGGTAACTTATGCTACAAAGGGTGTATCCTTTGGTGCAATTGAGTCCTCCATTCCCAGCATGATTATTCCTAAGATCAATGGTTTCCCTACCATTATTCTCTGGGCACTGGCTGCAATTATCATCGTATGGTTTATCTGGAACAAAACTACCTTCGGTAAAAACTTATATGCAGTCGGTGGAAACTCTGAGGCAGCCGCTGTATCCGGTATCTCCGTATTCCTGGTTACCCTTGGCGCATTCGCTATGGCAGGTGTTCTGTATGGTTTCGGTACCTGGCTTGAATGTATCCGTATGGTTGGTTCCGGTTCTGCCGCTTATGGACAGGGCTGGGATATGGATGCCATTGCAGCCTGCGTAGTTGGTGGCGTTTCCTTTACCGGTGGTATCGGTAAGATTTCCGGCGTGGTAACCGGTGTATTCATCTTTACCGCATTAACCTACTCTCTTACCATCCTCGGTATCGATACCAACCTTCAGTTCGTATTCTCCGGTATCATTATTCTGGTAGCCGTTACTCTTGACTGCCTGAAATATGTACAGAAGAAATAAGTACTGAAAAGCTGAAAATCAGAATGGAATGAAGTTAATGGAGTGTCAGACATTTTATTGTTGGTCTGGCACTCTTTTTTTGTTATAATGAGCATTAGCTTTCATATTACCTTTTTGGAGAGAAAAAATGAGTCAATACACCTTACTGCTTGTAGATGATGAAGAAGAAGTGATTCAGATGATTATGCAGAAGCTTCCCTGGGCAGAGCTGGGATTTTCTGTGATTGGTCATGCAAACAACGGCGTAAAGGCACTGGAAATGATGGAGGAATACCAGCCGGATGTGGTAATGTCCGATATCCATATGCCCTATATGGACGGGCTGGAGCTGTGCAGTCATATCAAACAGGACTACCCTTCTACCCATGTGCTGCTGTTCACCGGATTTGACGAATTTGAATACGCAAGAGAGGCGGTACATCGGGAGGTTGATGAATATGTTTTAAAACCGCTAAACGCCAGCGAGCTTTCCAATGTCTTTGCAAAATTAAAAGAAAAAATAGACCAGGAAATCAGTGAAAAGAAAAGCATGGAGGTTCTACAGGCCTACTACCTGAACTCCCTCCCGCTTTTACAGGCGAGCTTCTATTCCATCCTCATAGAAGGGAGAATTCAGGAGGATGAGCTTTTTAAGTATCTGGACAATTACCAGATTTCTTTTGATGGTCCTCTGTTCTGCTGTCTGGTGGTCCATACTTCTTCAAATCAGGTTCCCATGGATATGGATGCCGGGTTTCTGACCATTTCTGTTGACAAACAGGTGCGGGAACAGTTGGCTGGAAAATGGAATTCCAAATGTTTTACCTATTTGGATAATACGATACTGATCGCTCAGCTTTCCAATGAGAATGAGCTGCTGGAGCTCACCGACGACTGTGATCGCTTCTGCAAATATATGCATCGTGTCATTGGCGCCGAGGTAACGATTGGTGTGGGACAGTTATGCTGCACTGTGCTTGATTTATCCCAGTCTTATTGCAGTGCGAAAGAAGCCGTGTCTTACCGCGTACTTTATGGCGGCGGATGCGCAATCAACCTCGGGGAGATTATCCCACAGAAAAAGGAAAACACTGTTGGCTGTGATGCCGAGCTGTCCAACATGCTGAAAATGATCAGTCTCGGTTCCGGCCACGCAATTACCGATGCAGTTGACGAGTATGTGGACAAAATCTACCTGACATCCCAGTCCCTCCAGGAACACAAAGTTACCGTCATGGAACTGGTCAGTGCTCTTTATCATTTTATGTTGAACAATGATATCCGGTCGGAGAATGGCATTCAGGAAATTGTAGAGGAATACCCCCGTCTGATTAACATGGAACGGGATCATTTAAAGCAATGGCTCAGCAGCTATTGTGCCCATCTTCATGAAAAAATGAAAACTGCACGGGACAGTTCCACGCAAAGCCTAATCCGCAAGGCAAAGGATTATGTGCATATGCATTACCAGGATGAAAATCTTTCTCTTGATGATATATGCGAGGCTCTTTCTATCTCTAATTCCTATTTCTCCAGTGTATTTAAGAAAGAGACAGGAAATTCCTTTATTGGCTATCTGACCGAATTCCGGATGGAAAAAGCCGCACGTCTTCTGGTTCAGACAAACGAGAAGAGCTACTATATTGCAAAAAGCGTAGGATATTCCGACCCGAATTATTTCAGTTATGTATTCAAAAGGCAGTACGGAGTGTCTCCGTCAAAGTATCGCTCGGAGTACGCAGAGGAAAAATAAGGGTAAGAAAAGTTCTTGAATCGTTATAAAAGTCATGATTGTGTCATAACAAGCAATTATATTGCAAGAAATCATAATATTTTCGCTTTATAATGACAGCATAATACAACTACTACAAAGACTCCATACTTTTTAATACCCTGCGCAGAGTATTCCTGAATCACCGCAGTAAAGCAGCAAGCGTTTTACTGCTAAAAAATCAACCAACAGAAAGGAATCTCACAATGAAACGTAAATGGTGGCATGACAAAGTAGCATATCAGATTTATCCGAAAAGTTTTATGGATACCAATGGCGATGGCATCGGCGATCTACGGGGAATTATCTCCAAGCTGGATTATTTAAAGGAGCTGGGTGTGGACATTATCTGGCTTTCCCCCATCTACAAGTCCCCCTTTGTGGATCAGGGCTACGACATTTCCGATTATTATGGCATCGCCGAGGAGTTCGGCACCATGGAGGAGTTTGACGAGCTGCTGGCTGAGACAAAGAAACGGGGCATGTACCTCATCATGGATCTGGTCATCAATCACTGCTCCGACCAGCATGAGTGGTTTCAAAAAGCACTGAAAGACCCTACCGGGGAATACGGCGATTACTTCTATTTCCGCAAGGGAAAAAACGGCAATCCCCCCAGCAACTACCGTTCTTACTTCGGCGGCAGCTGCTGGGAGCCTGTGGCGGGCACCGACTTGTACTACCTCCATCTTTTTGCTAAAGAACAGCCGGATTTAAACTGGGAAAACCCGGTTCTGCGTAACAAGCTCTACGACATGATTAACTGGTGGCTGGACAAGGGACTGGCCGGCTTCCGCATTGATGCCATTATCAACATCAAAAAGGATTTGAACTTCCCCAGCTACGAGCCGGACGGCGCCGATGGATTGTCTGGCATCTGGAACATGATCGAAAATGTGGACGGTGTCAATGAGCTGTTGGAGGATTTGAAACATAACACCTTTGAAAAATACGATGCCTTCACCGTGGGGGAAGTTTTTAACATCCATGAGGATGACCTTGCCCGGTTCATCGGGGAAAACGGACACTTTTCCACCATGTTTGACTTCAGCGCCCACATGTTAAGCGACGGTGCCCACGGCTGGTACGATGCGGCTCCCATCACCTTTGACCGCTATCGCAAAGCCATTTTCGATTCCCAGGCAGAGGTGCAGGACATCGGTTTCGAGGCAAATATCATTGAAAATCACGATGAACCCAGAGGTGTATCCCGCTTTCTCCCGGACTATGCCCAGAATCCCATGGGTGCCAAAATGCTGGGTACAGTGAGCCTGCTGCTCCGGGGAATTCCCTTTATTTACCAGGGACAGGAAATCGGCATGCAGAACATAGTCTTTAACAGCATCAATGACTACAACGATATCAGTACCATCGACCAGTACCATCTGGCAAAAGAGGCAGGGCTTTCCGATGAGGAGGCACTGGCAGTCTGCGGAAAAATGAGCCGTGACAACGCCCGCACTCCCGTACAGTGGAGCAGGGATTCCCATGCCGGATTTACCACTGGTACGCCCTGGCTGCAGGTCAATCCCAACTACACCACCATCAATGTGGCGGATGAGGAAAAGAACGAGGATTCCGTTCTCCACTATTACCGCAAACTGGTTGCCCTGCGGAAATCCGATGCTTATCGTGAAATTTTTACCTATGGAAAATTTGTGCCTGTGTATGAAGATACGGATTCCATCCTGGCATTTTACCGCGTCCTGGATGGGCAAAAGATTCTGGTGGCTGCCAACTTCGGAAAAGAGGCTGTGGCCGTAACGTTGGAATCCCCGGCTGAACAGGTTCTTCTGTCCAATAAAACCGGGGACTCCGCAAAGGTTTCTTCTATCAAAGATAACCAGCTTACACTGGGCAGCTGTGAAGTTATCGTATTAAAAATGGCATAAAAATTTACAGGAGCTTTGTCGCCATGGCAAGACTGGTTTTATCCTTGGCAATTTTGGTCAGTTCCCGGTTGTCCAGGGAATAACGCATAACCAGTGTCTCTGCCACGAAAAGCGCCGCCACCTTTACCGGAATGCTCCCGCAGTCCAGTGGTGTCTCCATCCCGCCGCACACCAGCACCACATCGGCAAGTGCGGCTCCGGGAGCATCCGGATAATGGGTGATAAGAATAATCTTGGCTCCCGCCTTTCGCGCCACCGTCAAAGTCTGCATCATATCATGGGTGGCACCGGAATAAGACACAAACAAAATCACATCTCCCGCTCCCATCAGGCTGGCTGCAATCAGCTGGGTGTGGCTGTCCCCACAATTTCGGAATTTATTGGAAATCGTTGCAAAGCGGATCCAGATATCATTGGCAAGCACCATGCTGCCGCCTTGTCCCAGACAATACACGGAGGTTGCTCTCTGCAAAAGCAGTGCCGCCTCGTCAATGGCATCGGAATCCAGTACGCTGATCGTACTGCTGATTGCCGCCATAAAAGAGGCATATACGTTATCACACAGGGACGGTGTGTTAATCGCCGAATCCAACGAATAGGAAGAAAAGGGCGTTGGCGTCACATTCGCCTGCGCCAGCGCAATCTTCATTTCATTGTACCCTTCAAACCCCAGCTGTTTACAAAAACGATAAATAGTAGCCTCTGCCATATTACACTCTTTTGCCAGCGATGATATGGAAAGAAACTGTGCCTCCTCCGCGTGTCTGGTGAGGTAGTCAGCAATAATCGTGCCGGACTTGGTCAGGGTGCCCTGTTTTTCCCGTAACAAATCCCAGAAGTTCTTGTTTACCATAGTAAATACCCTTTTTGAAATACTTTCTCTTTTTATTTTGAAAAATTCCTTCTATTTATATAGAAAGAATAAATCAAAATGACAGTGTTTGCAAGCAGAATCTATATTTGCGAAAATATTTTTCACGCCAATAAAATCCAGGAAAGCACATGACTTTGCAAATCCTTTTCCCCGATTTCAACTACTTGTTTGGTATCGAACATTTTTTCTTCTTTACTTTGTGCAACTCTAACAAATTTTTATTTAAAAACATATACACTACTGCCATAGACAAGATGAAAAATATTTTCTAAAATGAAATTACTCTAACAAATACTTGATAAAAAGGAGAGAGAATATGAAAAAGAAAGTAATTGCAGCTTTACTGACAAGTGCAATGGCTGTCAGCTTACTGGCAGGCTGTGGCACAACTGTAGAAAGCACCGGAAGCAGCCAGTCTACTTCCACCACCGAAACTAAAGAAACCGCAGCTCCCGCTGAGACCGAGACTGCTGCTGTTGAGACTGAAGTTGCTGAGGAAGACAACACCGATCTTTCCGCTAACATTACCTTATGGACTTATCCTATTGGTAAATGGGGCGATTCCGCAACGGTTGATTCCCTGATCTCCAGTTTCAATGCAAAATATCCCAACATCAACGTAACCGTTGAGTATCTGGACTACACCAACGGTGATGACCAGGTCAACACCGCAATCGAAGGTGGGCAGGCTCCCGACCTTGTAATGGAAGGACCTGAGCGTCTGGTTGCTAACTGGGGTGCTAAGGGACTGATGGTTGACTTATCCGACATTATGGATGACGAAGACCAGTCCGAGATTTACGGCTCCGTATTAGCTGCCTGCATGACAAAAGAGGGTGCGGTTTATGAGTATCCTCTGTGTATGACCGCTCACTGTATGGCAATCAACAAAACTGTATTTGAGGCTGCCGGCGCAATGCAGTATGTTGATGAAGATTCCCATACATGGACAACCGAAGATTTCTTTAAGGCAATCGATGCTGTTTACGCTCATACCGGTTCTACTGTAGGTGCTGTTTACTGTAGTGGACAGGGTGGTGACCAGGGTACAAGAGCTCTGATTAACAACCTGTACGGCGGTACCTTTACCGATGATGTACACACCAAATATACCGCTGATTCCGCTGAGAACGTAAAAGCAATCCAGGCACTGGCTGATACTGATGGAATCTCTTTCGATGCCTCCATCGCCGGTGGTGATGAAATCAACCTGTTCCGTCAGGGCGTTTTAAATGTAGCTTTCTGCTGGAACATTGCACAGCAGTTAAACTCCGATAACAACGATGCCGGTCTGACCAACAACGGCGACGAAATCGTATTCATGGCTTTCCCCGCTGAGAAGGCTGATGCTACACAGCTCTGTGGTGGTATCTGGGGCTTTGGTGTATTCGATAACGGCGATGCCGACAGAATCGCAGCATCCAAACTGTTCATCAAATACATGGCTGACAGCGCAGATGGAACCGCTGATGCAGTTCTGTCCTCCACCTACTTCCCTGTACGTGACACCGTTGAAGGCACAGATTTAACCGGTCTTTACAACGATGTTCCTACCATGCAGGAGTACAGCAAACTGATGCAGTTCCTTGGTGACTACTATCAGGTAACTCCCGGCTGGACCGAGGCTCGTACCGCATGGTGGAATATGCTTCAGCAGGTTGGCAGCGGCGCAGATGTTCAGACTGCAGTTGATGAGTTCGTTTCTACTGCAAACGCAGCAGCAGCAGCTCAATAAGTCTACAACTAGTTGAACCCTATAACTATACCAGAAAACCCTCCTCAGGATTTCCGGAGGAGGGTTTTCTTATCAAAAAAAGTAACTGAAAGGATGGTGCTTTCCGTGAAATCAGCAGTGAAACCATCAAAACGCAGCCGTGTATTAGTGCGTAAGGAGACGACTGCCGCATACCTTTTTCTGCTCCCCAGCTTAATCTTCTTCCTGGGATTCGTTATCTACCCCATCGTTTTATGCGTGTGGACCAGTTTCTTTGACTCCACTATGAACGCCAAAGATGTATTTGTTGGATTTGCCAACTATAAAGAGTTATTCCAAGACAAAGTTTTCCTCGGAGCGTTGAAAAACACCTTCATTATTGTTGTCGTTTCCGTTCCGATTACCGGTGCTTTTTCCCTGTGGGTATCTTCTATTATTGTAGATTTAAAGGGATGGGCAACTTCTTTATTCCGAATCATCTTCTATCTTCCTGTTGTAACCGGTTCCGTAGCCGTTACCGTTGTATGGAAGTGGATGTTTAACAACTACTACGGGATTTTCAATTACTTAGGGACTACTACTGGTCTTATCGAAAAGAACATTAACTGGCTGGGTGACGAGCGTTATGCCCTTGCCTGCATCATTATCATCCTGCTTACCACTTCCGTAGGTCAGCCCATTGTCTTATATGTATCTGCCCTCGGCAACGTGGACGCATCTCTGGTTGAGGCTGCCAATGTAGACGGCGCCACCAGATTTCAGGCTTTCTGGAAAGTTAAATGGCCGCAGATTATGCCGACCACTTTATATATTCTCGTTATTACTACCATTAACAGTTTCCAGTGTTTCGCACTGATTCAGCTGCTGACATCCGGCGGACCGAATCACAGCACCGACACTATCATGTACTACATTTACTATTCTGCATTTAAACTGTACCGTTACGGTTACGGCGATGCAATGGGCGTTGTTCTTGCCATCATGATTGCTATCCTTTCCGCTATACAGTTTAAACTCGGAAACAGCAACGATTAGAAGGAGGAGAGAAAATGAAAAAAG
This sequence comes from uncultured Lachnospiraceae bacterium, assembly GCA_934371505.1. Taxonomy (GTDB): domain Bacteria; phylum Bacillota; class Clostridia; order Lachnospirales; family Lachnospiraceae; genus UMGS2037. Next base: position 6,079 of record CAKRNW010000022.1, on the reverse strand, counting down.
AAAAAAAATTAAATCATCCTTCTGTCTATAGAATTATCAGTATTATCATCATTGCCATTTTAGCGGTTTTATTTACCTTCCCGTTATACTGGATTATTACAGGTTCCTTTAAAACCAACGCAGCTATCAACTCTACTACCCCGATTTGGTGGCCCCAGGAGTGGACTCTGGCAAACTACCAGAAGCTGTTCAGCCGTCAGACTGCACCGCTGTTCCAGTTTACCATCCCCTTCAGCAGCCTGTTTACCGGCAGCAGCGACTTGAAACTGATTGTATCCGGTCCCTCCGTGCCCGCTGCAATCCGTTGGTTAATCAACACTGTGGTAATGGCTGTACTGTCCATGATTCTTACCTGTATCACTGCTTCCATGGCTGGATACGCTCTGGCAAAGAAAAGATTCGTAGGACGTCAGTTCCTGTTCACCATGATTGTATGTGCAATGGCTTTACCGAAACAGGTTATCTTAGTCCCCCTGCTGCGTGAAATGTCCAATTTAGATCTGTACAATACCATCTGGGCAGTTGTATTCCCCATCGTTGGCTGGCCTTTCGGTGTGTTTCTGATGAAACAGTTCTCCGAGGGTGTTCCTTCCGAGATGATTGAGGCAGCATCCATTGATGGTGCAAGTGAGGCAAAGACCTTTGTCCGAATCATTGTACCTATGATTAAGCCCGGTATCGGTGCGCTGGCTATCTTTACCTTCATCAACAGCTGGAACGATTACTTCATGCAGTTAATTATGTTATCCAGCACAAGCAACCTGACCATCTCCCTTGGTATCGCGAAGTTACAGGCAGAGAACGCCACTGACTTCGGTCTGATTATGGCAGGTGCTGCTCTGGCCGCTGTACCTATCATCATCGTATTCCTGATTTTCCAGAAATACTTTACAAAGGGTATTGCAATGGGAGCTGTAAAGGGTTAATTATTTCGATATAGAAGGATATGCGCCGTTGAAGGCGTGGAAATGAGGCAAAATAAATGAAAGACATTACAAAGTATCAAGGCGTCATCCCGGCATTTTATGCCTGCTATGACAAAGATGGAAATATTTCTGTAGAAGGTGTAAAGGCTTTAACCCGCCATCTGATTTCCAAAGGTGTGAAGGGTGTGTATGTGGGCGGTTCTTCCGGCGAGTGCATTTACCAGCACGTGGATGAGCGCAAAAAAGTCCTGGAAGCTGTTATGGAGGAGGCAAAGGGAAAGCTTACCGTTATTGCTCATGTAGGCTGTAACAACACCGCAGACAGCGTAGAGCTGGCTGCCCATGCCCAGAGCGTTGGTGCTGATGCCATCGCATCCATCCCTCCCATTTACTTCCACTTACCGGAATATGCCATCGCAGAATATTGGAACGCTATGAGTGCTGCTGCACCTGATCTGGATTTCGTTATTTATAACATTCCTCAGCTGGCAGGCACCGCTTTATCCATGAATTTATTAAAAGAAATGCTGAAAAACCCCAACGTTATCGCTGTTAAGAACTCTTCCATGCCCACTCAGGATATCCAGCTGTTCAAGGCAGAGGGTGTACATCAGCGTGGCGAAAATGGATTCGTAGTGTTCAACGGTCCCGATGAACAGTTTGTTTCCGGACGCGCTATCGGTGCTGACGGCGGAATCGGTGGAACCTATGCGGTTATGCCGGAGCTGTTCGTAACCATGGATAAGCTGATCCGTGAGAACAATTTTGCGGATGCCATGAAAATCCAGTACAAGGCTGATGCTATCATCTACAAAATGTGCGAGGCAAAGGGTAATCTGTATGCCGTAATGAAGGAAATCCTCCACAGAATGTACGGTCTGGAGCTTGGCAGCGTAAGACTTCCTCTCGCTCCTCTGGCACCGGAGGATGAGGCTGTTGTTGTAGAGGCACAGAAAATGATTGAGGCAGCGATCGCTGAACTTTAATCCGAGGAAATACTATGATTGCAGATTCTATCAAACACATAACCCTCTATCGCGGGATGCAGCCCCATCTGGACACAGCGATTGACTTTTTGCTGAAAACAGATTTAAGCACACTCCCCGATGGAAAAACCGTGATTGACGGCGACCACGTTTTCGTCAATGTCATGGAGGCAGATTTGCGTGAGGCAGAGGGTGCCACCTTTGAATATCACAAAAAATATGCAGACTTACAGATTAACATAACCGGAGGTGAATATTGGGAATGTACTCTTTCCGGTGAAACCGCAGAGGAATACAGTGAGGAAAGGGATTGCGGTCTTATGACCGGAACTCCCACCTGTACCGGAACTCTGGGCAATGGAAGGTTTGCTGTCTTTTTCCCCATGGAATACCACAAGCCCAGTTGTATCAACGGAGACTGTACCCATGTACGGAAAGCGGTCATTAAAATTGAAGTTTCCTAAAATCCCTCATAAACTTTTTATTTCGTAGGGAGAATTTCCTATGAAATAAGGAAAATCCCAAGGCAGAAAACCTTGGGATTTCTCCAATTATAATTACGATTCAGAGCCAGGCAGATTTGCCTTCTGTAAATGCTGGCATTTATACAGAAGGGCAGATTTATATGGCGAATGGTGTCTGGATAGTTATTCCATTATTTAAAAAGAAAGGCAGGACTACATTATGGACAAAGAGGCAATATTTAAACAGATTAAGGGAGGACTCATCGTCTCCTGTCAGGCACTGGAGCATGAGCCTTTGTATACAAAAGAAGGCGGCGTTATGCCTTTGATGGCAAAAGCGGCTGCACAGTCCGGCGCAGTGGGCATCCGCGCCAACACTGTCCGGGATATTACCCAGATTAAAGAGGCAGTTGACCTTCCCGTTATCGGTATCATCAAAAAGGATTACGAGGGAACTCCCATGTACATCACTGTTACCATGAAAGAGGTAGATGAGCTGGTGGCATGTGGCGTGGATATCCTGGCAGTTCAGGGAACCAGCGCACTGCGTCCCGACGGCAGCACGGCTCCCCAGTTTATCGCAGCCATTAAAGAGAAATATCCTGACCAACTTGTGATGGCAGACTGCGCTACCCTGGAAGAGGGTATCGCCTGTGCCGAGGCTGGGGCTGATTTCGTAGGCACCACCATGCGGGGTTACACTCCCGAAACCAAGGGCATTGACGATATCGACTTTGATTTTATCCATGAGCTTTCCGAAAAATGTCCTGCAAAGATTATCGCAGAGGGACACATCCACTACCCGGAGCAGGCAAAGAAGGCTTTAGAGGCTGGTGCCTTTGCACTGGTTGTGGGCGGCGCTATTACCAGACCCGCTGAGATTACCGCAAGATTTGTCTCCGCAATCCAGAAATAAAGGAGTAACTTCTTATGAAAATTGTCGCAGTGGATATTGGCGGTACTGCCATCAAAGCAGGTCTTTGGGACGGAACAGAACTGACCGACATGAAAGAATGGGACACCGAGGCATCCCAGGGCGGTGCCCATCTGATGCAGCGGGTAATGCAGCTCCTCCACACTTATTCCGGTTTTGATGCCATCGGTATCAGCACCGCCGGAGAAGTGAACACTAACAATGGCACGATTTTTTATGCCAACAGCAATATTCCCGGTTATACCGGCATGCCGGTACGGGGCATTATAAAAAATGAATTCCATGTCCCCGTGGCAGTGGAAAATGATGTAAACTCCGCTGCTCTGGGTGAACTCCATTCCGGAGCAGGCGTGGGCTATCCGGATTTTCTCTGCCTCACCTACGGAACCGGCGTGGGAGGCTGTATCATCATCAACGGACAGGTTTACTCCGGTGCATCCTTCTCTGCCGGCAGCTTCGGCGGCATTGTGATTCACCCGGAAGTCAAGAATGGCACGGATACCCTGGAGGGCTGTTACGAGCGCTGCGCCTCCACCACCGCACTGGTGAAACGGGCAAAGGCTGTGGACGAAACCCTGGATAACGGCAGAAAGATTTTTGACGCCATGGAGCGCCCTGAAATCAAAGCCGTGATTGACGACTGGATTGGGGACATCTGCACCGGTCTGGTTACCTTAACCAGCGTCTTTAACCCTTCCCGCATCATTCTGGGAGGCGGTGTCATGGCACAAAGTTACGTGCTTGCCCAGATAAAAAGCCGGGTAAAGGCACAGCTTTCTCCGGGACTTTCCCATGTGGAAATCGTTCCTGCAAAGCTGGGAAATACCGCAGGTCTGATGGGTGCTGTCAGTCTGGCTGAGAAATTATTAGACAAGGAGAAGTAAGCAGATTGAAAAATAAAATTTTTCAATCGCGAGTTTGTGTCTGTGCGCACTTGACACAAACTCGTTATGCGCAGAAAACGTGCGCAGAAATGTGGAAAAACATGCAGAAGAATATTTTATGTTTCGGAGATTCCAATACTCATGGATATAATTCCAAAACCGGCGGTCGTTTCGATGTGAACGAGCGTTGGACCAAGCTTTTACAGAAAAATCTGGGGGATGATTACTATATCATTGAAGAAGGTCTCAGCGGAAGAACCACTTCCTTTGAGGATCCGGTTTTCGAGGGACTGTGTGGCTTAAATGTCATCTATCCCTGCATGATGTCACATGAGCCTCTGGATTTAGTCATTATCATGCTGGGCACCAATGATACCAAGGATCGCTTTAATGCCAATTCCTTTATCATCGGAAAAGGTCTGGAGCGTCTGGCGCAGAAAACCATTGACACCCACGCTGCCTGGAGAGGTGCGCCTAATGTGCTGTTGATTGCTCCGCCTCCCATCCATCCCGATTATGCCAAAACCGCGGTTGCCGGTGAGATGGGAGACAAATGCGTAGAGCGTTCCCGGGGTCTGGCAAAGGAGTTTAAGGATGTGGCAGACCGTCTGCATTGCCATTTTCTGGATGCAGGCTCCATTCCCGGCATTGAGATGTACCCCTACGACTGGATGCACTTGAGCCTGGAAAGTCACAAACTTCTGGCAGACGAGCTGACAAAAGTAATGAAAGAGATACTCTAGGGATTTTGTTGTATACAAAAGCCAGTGGGTGTTTTGCCCACTGGCTTTTGTCATGGGTTCCGTGTCCTTTTAAAACCCTTCTTTCCGTCTCATCAGCCGCAGTTCCCGGCGTTTGAGTGCGTTGTCCCACTCCATCTGCTCTGCCGGGTCGTCGGGGTTTAGCAGAAGGGGCGGCGCTTCCGTGGGCTTGCCGTCCTCTCCCATGTTGACCATGACGAAATACGCACGGTTGATGGGATGACGGGTGCCGTCCGGGTTCTCTTTGTAGGTGTCAACGCGGACTTCCATGGAGGTTTTCCCCACATAGGTCACCCGCCCGGTGAGCACCAGCACATCGTTGATAAAGGCGCCTGCCTTAAACTGCAGATTATCGATGGCTGCGGTGGTAGCATTATTCCCACAGTGGCGTCTGGCGGTAGCACCTGCCACTTCATCAATCCACTTTAACAGTTGTCCTCCAAACAGCCGTCCGAATCCGTTAATGTCCGGATAAATTACTACATGAACCTGTTCCGTCAGAGAGTCTGTCACTTTTTTCGGTTCCATTTGTTTTCCCCGCTTTCTTTGCTTTCTTTTGCTTAAATCTCTATTCCCATCATACCACCCCGGTCAATGCCCGGTTTTGAACTATAGCACATGCTGCTCCAGGCGGCGCAGTGCCTCCTCTACCCGGCTTTTGGGCAGATAATCATCTGCTCCGGCTAAAGCCTGCAATGCGGTCATCCGTCTGTCCTTTTGCGGTAAGCATCATAATGGGAACCTGGACGCCTTCCTTGTGGAGCCGCTGTAACACCTCGATGCCGTTCATTTTGGGCATCATCACATCCTGAATGATGGCATCGTAGTCCCCGGAAAGGGCATAGTCGTAGGCGTCCTGTCCGTTGTGTACCGCATCCACACTGAACTGGTTTTTTTCAAAAAAGACGGTAAGCGCCTCCGGAAAATCTAATGAGATTTTCCACGATTCTTTCCTTATAGTATAGGAGGAAACGCAGAAGAAATCAATATTTGCAAATTTTTTCCTGTCTTTAGGCAGGCTTTAGGAGGGGATGCTACAATACGTTTAACAACAGAAAAACAACAGACTTTGGAAAGGAGAAAACTTATGAAAAAATCACTTTGTATTTTATGTTCCACCGCAA
>CAKRNW010000021.1 GCA_934371505.1 uncultured Lachnospiraceae bacterium | reverse complement strand
TGTCTCATTTTATTTATAACGGTTTAAATATCTGTAAAATCGAAAGCCGCCCCATTGAGGATCGTACCTGGGAATATCGGTTCTTCCTTGATTTCGAGGGAAATCTTTCCGATAGCGCAGTGAAGAATGCACTGCGGGGTCTGCGGGATGAAGCGAGAAACATGAAAATACTGGGAAATTACTGATAAGGAGTTACTTATATGAAAGGTAAATTGTTTGCAGCCATCGATGTGGGTTCCTATGAATTGAACCTGAAAATTTATAATGTAACTGCAAATGGCATGAGCCAGGTGGACGATGTACGTTATCGTCTGGATCTTGGATCTGATACTTACGCGAAGGGCAAGATTGAAAATGAACGGGTTGAGGAACTGTGCAAGATCCTGAAAGAATTTAAAGCAATTATGGGATCCTACAAGGTGGATGACTATAAAGCCTATGCCACCAGTGCCATCCGTGAGACGCAGAACACCGTGGTGCTGTTAGACCTGATCGAACAGCGGACCGGAGTGAAGCTGGAGGTGCTCAGCAACTCGGAGCAGCGTTTTCTGGATTACAAGTCTGTGGCATCAAAGGGAGAAGTATTTAATAGGATAATAGAGAAGGGTACTGCTATTGTGGATATTGGTGGCGGCTCTGTGCAGATTTCCCTTTTCGATAAGGATACCCTTGTGACTACGCAGAATATCCGACTCGGCATTTTGCGTATCCGGGAACGCCTCGGCAGCATGAAAGTGACCAGAAGCCATTATGCCCAGTTGATTGATGAGATGGTGGAAGCACAGATTGATGCCTTTAAAAAGCTGTATTTGAAGGATCGCCAGATCGAAAATATCATCGTAGTGGATGATTATTTATCCTATGTGATTCAGCGCTCTGCACCCCGGGAAAACGGTGTAGGCTGTGTGGGTGTGGAAAGGTATGAAAATTTCCTGCTTTTCCTGAGAGAAAAGAATAAGACAGAGATTGCCAGAACCTATGGCTTGACCGAGGACAATATCCTTCTTCTTGCTATTTCTTCCATGCTGCTAAAGCAGATCGTCCACAGCATGGATGCAAAATATATCTGGGCTCCGGGTGTGACCCTGTGTGACGGTATGGCATATGAATATGCGGAAAACCGCAAGATTTTTGCACTGCCCCATGATTTTGAACAGGATATCATTGCCTGTGCCAGAAATATTTCCAAGCGTTATATGGGAAGCAAAAAACGTTCTGAGACATTGGAAATGCTGGTGCTTACTATTTTCGACAGCATGAAGAGAATTCATGGCCTGGGGAAAAGAGAACGCCTGATGCTCAGACTGGCGGCACTGTTACACGACTGTGGAAGATATATCAGTCTCACCAATTTAGGCGAGTGCGGCTACGACATCGTTATGTCCACAGAAATTATCGGTTTATCCCATCTGGAGAGGGAGATTGTGGCAAATGTGGTGCGCTACAATCACATGGAGCTGGACAGCTATGAGGAATTGGGTAAAACCACCACACTGGATCGCAGGTCTTATCTGGTGATTGCCAAGCTTACTGCGATTCTGCGGGTGGCAAACGGATTGGATCGCTCCCACAAAGAAAAGTTCAGGAATGTTTCCGTTGGATTACAGAAGGATGAACTGATCATCACGGTAAAGACCAATACCGATATCACGCTGGAGCAGGGATTATTTGAACATAAGGCACAGTTTTTTGAAGAAGTTTACAGTATCAAACCTGTGATTCGTCAGAAACGTGTGATTTAGATTTTGATAGAAGGGAGATACCGTTAGGTTGAAACAGGAGAAATTTGCAGACCCGTCCTATTTTATGAATCGGGAACTAAGCTGGGTCAAGTTTGATGAACGTGTTTTGAATGAAGCGAGAGATCGCAGGATTCCACTGTTTGATCGTTTGAAATTTTTGAGCATTACCGCTTCGAACCTGGATGAATTTTTCATGGTTCGTGTGGCATCCTTAAAGGACATGGTCAATGCAGGATATCAGAAGAAGGACATTTCGGGCATGACCGCCCAGGAGCAGCTGGATCAGTTGAATGTGGTGACTCATGAACTGGTGAAAAGCCAGTATCATATTTATAATCGCTCCCTGCTTCCCCTGTTAAGGGAAAACGGACTTTGTGTGGTGGAGAAACATGAGGATCTGGATAAAAAACAGCAGGAATATGTGGATCGATACTTTGAGGAGAATGTATATCCGGTGCTTACGCCCATGGCGGTGGACTCATCCAGACCCTTCCCTTTGATTCGCAACAAGTCCCTGAATATCGGGGCGCTTCTCGCCCCCAAGAAAGAGGATAAGAAGAGCAATAAAAAACAGCTGGAATTTGCGATGGTGCAGGTTCCCAGTGTGTTGTCCCGTATCGTGCCGATTCCCTCCTCCAAAGAGGGCACAAAGGCTGTACTTCTTCTGGAAGAGATCATTGAGCGGAACATGGAGAAACTGTTCTTAAATTATGACATTGTATGTGCTTATCCCTTCCGTATCATGAGAAATGCAGACCTTACCATTGATGAGGACGATGCTGCCGATCTGTTGAAAGAAATTGAGAAGCAGCTGAAACACCGTCAGTGGGGAGAAGCCATCAGACTGGAAGCAGCCAAGGACATGGATGGCAGATTGCTGAAGATTATCCGGGAGGAACTGGCTTTGTCTGAGGCGGCAATCTATAAGATTGATGGGCCTCTGGATCTGACCTTCCTGATGAAAATGTATGGAATGGATGGCTTTGACCATCTGAAGGCACCCAAATATACACCTCAGCCGGTACCTGCATTTCCGGAGGGCTGCGACATTTTTGAACAGATCCGCAAGGGTGATGTTCTGATGTATCATCCTTACGAAACCTTTTCGCCGGTGGTGGAATTTATCCAGAAGGCGGCAAAGGATCCGGATGTGCTGGCAATCAAACAGACCCTTTACCGTGTCAGCAGCAATTCCCCTATCATTATGGCACTGGCGAAGGCGGCGGAGAACGGAAAACAGGTTTCTGTTCTTGTGGAGTTAAAGGCACGCTTTGATGAGGAAAATAATATTGTCTGGGCAAAGATGCTGGAGAAAGCCGGCTGCCATGTAATTTATGGCCTGGTGGGTTTAAAAACCCACAGTAAAATTACCCTGGTGGTGCGCAGGGAAGAGGATCGGATCCGCCGATATGTCCACCTGGGAACCGGAAACTACAATGATGCGACAGCAAAGCTGTATACAGATATTGGCATGTTTACCTGCTCTGAGAGTATTGGAGAGGATGCAACGGCGGTCTTTAACATGCTGTCCGGCTATTCTGAGCCCAGAAATTGGAATAAGCTTTCCCTTGCACCTCTTTGGTTAAAGGATAAATTCCTGTATCTGATCGACAGAGAAGCAAAGAATGCCCAGGAGGGAAAGGAAGCCCATATGATTGCCAAGATGAATTCCCTGTGTGACAAGGATGTGATTGAAGCTCTTTACCGTGCTTCCTCAGCAGGGGTAAAAATCGAATTGATCATTCGTGGAATCTGCTGTCTGAAAGTGGGAATCCCGGATGTAAGTGAAAATATTTCCGTTCGCTCCATTGTGGGTAATTTTCTGGAACATGCCCGCATATTCTATTTTGAGAATGCCGGAAGTCCGGAATTTTATTGCAGCAGTGCGGACTGGATGCCCAGAAATCTGGAACGCCGGGTAGAAATTCTGTTCCCGGTGGAAAAGCCGGAGTTACGGGATCGTTTATGGCATATTTTACAGGCACAGCTGGCGGATACGGAGAAGGCATCTGTGCTGCAGCCGGATGGCACCTATGAGAAGGTGGACAAACGGGGCAGGGGAAGCTTTAATTCCCAGGACAGCTTTTGTAAGGAAGCAGTAAAAGCAGCAGCAAAAGAAAAGGAAACAAAAAATCCAAGGGTGTTTATCCCGGAATCGAGTGCAAATGAGTAGATTAGTGTTGGCGTCCGCTTCGCCAAGAAGAAAAGAACTGTTAGAGCAGATCGGACTGGAGTTTACCATTCATGTCAGTGATCTGCCGGAAGAGACCAGGAAAACCCGGGCAGAAGAGGTGGTACAGGAGCTGTCCAGACAGAAAGCCTCCCATGTGTGGGAAGAATTGGAACAGGCAGGAGAAGACCTTGCAGATACGGTGGTGATCGGTGCGGATACGGTGGTATCGGTGTGGGGAGAAGTCCTGGGGAAACCGAAGGACAGGGAGGATGCTTTCCGCATGCTGGACACTTTGCAGGGACGGACCCATCAGGTCTACACCGGAGTGACTATTTACTGGATGCAGGAGGACACCAGGCATCACATCACCTTTTATGAATGCACGGATGTAACCATGTATCCCATGGACAGCGAGGAGATCGAAGCCTATATTGCCACCGGAGAGCCGATGGACAAGGCCGGTGCCTACGGCATTCAGGGAAAATGTGCGGCCTATGTGCAGGCAATTTGTGGAGACTACAATAATGTGGTGGGATTACCGGTGGCAAGAGTTTACCAGGAATTAAATCGACGAGGATTACTATAAAATTGGAGGGTGAAGCTTATGAGCAATGAATACGATGAGAAGGTGCTGCAGTGCTTTTTGGAGAAACAGGGTCAGCTGTTTGACGAGCCGGTAGCGGAGAACGAAGAGGAGGCAGCCGATTTCCTTGAGGAATGTCTGGCTGTGGTCGTGGATTCTGTGAGGGAAGTCTGGGAATACTTTGACGAGGAAGGCGTGGATATGGATGGCGCGGATGAAGAATCCATATTGGATGCATCCGAGGTTTTTGAAGTAGGAGACGGAAGATATCTGATTGTGGAAGGGTAGTCACGGATGTATGAAACATCCGGAAGGAATGGAAAAATGATATAGGTTTACATAAAAAGGAGAATGCCGCTGGACATTCTCCTTTTTTCAGCCACATACAATAAAACCAAGCACTGTCATTTTTGCAAAAAAAGTATGTAGAATGGGCGGAAAAACCAGCAAATATGCGGGACGCAAGAAATGTATGTTGTGCAAAAATGACATGTTGTGACGAAAAACAAAGGATGTTATATTAAAAATGCTTAATCGCATGATAAAAAATAAAAGATGAGGAGGTACTTCATGAAAAGTAGAAAGGTGAAAAAAATATTATCCTGTGCATTGGCAACGATGATGGCAGCGGGGGTGTTAAGTGGCTGTGGAAGTCAGGCAACGGGTAATGTGGAAGAAACCAGTCAGGCAACAGCGCCAACCGGTACAACAGAAGGAAGTGCGGCTGCAGAGGAGATTACATTTCCCTTAAAGGAACAGGTGGAGCTGACCATCGCTACCGAGGATGGAACCGTGGCATCTTTGGCAAATAATCTTCCTTTATGGGAGGAGATTGAAAAAAGAACCAATATTAAAATCAACTGGGATGTTACCGCACCCGCACAATATGTAGAAGTTATGAAACTTCGCGTCAGTGCCGGTGGTGAGCTGCCGGATGTCATGCTCCTTCCAAATGGTGTGAACTTGGGAGAATTGGGAAGTGATGGAAGAATTGTTCCTTTAGAGGGTTACATCGATAAATATGGGGACAACATCAATGCCATGTATGAGGAGTTCCCTCATGTAAAAGCGCTGACTTCCGCAGATGGACATATTTATTCTATCAATACCGTAAGTGAAAATGCGTATTTCATGCCCTACGCGTTCACTATAAGAAAAGACTGGCTGGACAGACTGGGATTAAAAGAGCCGGAAACCATTGATGAGTGGGTTACGGTTCTGGAGGCTTTCCGGGATGAAGATGCAGATGGAGATGGCAATAAGAACAACGAAATTCCGTTCTCTGTTGGTGGACATGCCTGGTATACGACCTTCTGGGCACAGGCATGGAATTTACATCTGTTCTACTCCGATGGGTGGTATCCGGATGAAAATGGAAATATGCAGTATGAATTCATGAGCGACAGAGCGAAAGAATTCTACACATGGCTGAACAATTTCTATGAAGAAGGACTGTTAGATCCTGAATTTTTAACCATGGGCGATGAAACAAAGTTATTCGAGAAAGTATCCCGAAATGAGGTGGGAGCATTCTTGGCATATCCCGCACAGATTCCGGCTCTGGAATCCGCACTGGAGGCAAATGGTGTAGAGGGTGCAGAACTGCTTCCTCTGGTTCCACCGAAAGGACCCTATGCACAGATGACAGAAATTCTGGGTGATGTAACTGTGAACGGTTATGTAGTGACAGAAAGCTGCAAAAATCCGGAAGTGGTTGTTGCTCTGATTGATTATCTGATGAGTAATGAAGGCAAGGCATTGATGAACCTGGGTATCGAGGGTGTGACTTACACCCGTGATGCGGATGGAACACCGAAATTTACTGAGTATGTAACTGCAAATCCTGACGGTCTGGCTCCTTCCGAGGTATTAAGTGCTTTTGGATGCCAGTTAGGACTTCCTTATATTATGTCTACAGAACGTGGAGAGGCAATGCTTTTCGAGTATCCAGAGGAAATGAGAAATATCTTTGTAGAAGTTTCTGAAAAGACAAAACCTTATGCACAGCCTACCCTGATTCTTCCTCCGGCAACAGAAGAAGAAAGCAAACAGATTTCCGGCTTGCTTGGTGACTTGACCACCTACGTATGGGAAATGACCGGTAAATTTACAGTAGGAACCGCGGACATTGAGGCAGAGTGGGATAACTATGTTTCCTATTTGAAACAGCTTGGTGTAGACCAAATCTTAGAAGTAAAACAGGCACAATATGACAGATTAGCAAAGTAAAAGGAGCGTTTGTGCATTTATGAAGAAAAAATGGGTAAATCTGAAAAAAAATATCAAGCGGGACAGAGCGCTGCTTTTGATTGTCCTTCCAGTGGTCATCCACTACCTAGTGTTTTTCTACTACCCGATGTACGGAAATATTATCGCTTTCAAACATTACTCACCGACAAAAGGAATCTGGGGAAGTGATTGGGCAGGATTTACCTATTTTATCCGATTTTTTAAATCCCCCTATTTTTTAAGAGTGCTGAAAAACACGATTTTAATCAGTGTTTACAGCATTCTGTGGGGGTTTCCCATTCCCATTATCTTCGCATTGATGACCAATGATCTGGGAGCAAAGGTATATAAAAGGGTGGTTCAGGCGGTAAGTTACATTCCCTATTTTATTTCCACCGTTATTATCTGCGGTATGATCGTGAACTTCCTTTCTCCCAGCAATGGAATTATCAATGTGATTATCCGGTTTTTTGGAGGAGAATCCATTAACTTCCTGATGGAACCGAAATGGTTTAAAACCGTCTTTATTACCAGTGGAATTTGGCAAGGGTTTGGCTGGTCAGCAATTATCTATCTGGCGGCACTCACCGGAGTCAGCCAGGAACTGTATGAGGCAGCAAAAATAGATGGAGCTACCAGACTTCAAAGGGTGCTGCACATATCCATTCCCAGTATTATGCCCACGATTGTGGTGACCTTTATTCTGCAAATCGGCACTCTGATGAGCGTTGGATATGAGAAAGTGATTTTGCTGTACAACCCGGTTACCCTGGAGGCTGCGGATGTCATTTCTTCTTATACATACCGTACCGGTCTGGTGGAGGGAAATTACAGTTTCGCTTCAGCCGTAGGTTTGTTTAACTCGGCTATCAACTTAATTCTGGTTATTATTGCCAATAAGTTGAGCAAAAAAGTGTCGGAGGTTTCGCTGTGGTAAAAGAAAAGAAGTGGAAAAAAAGGCGTCAGAAAATGACGCCTGGGGACAAAATTTATACCGTTATTATCTATGTGTTCAGTTTCCTGGCAGCATGTATTGCGGCATATCCTTTGATTTATGTATTCAGTATGTCAATCAGTGAACCGCAGGCAGTCATTTCTAATGCAGTTACTTTATTGCCGAAAGGATTTAACCTGACAGCTTATGGAATTGTATTCAGAAATCCGGAAATTTGGCGTTCCTATTATAATACCATCTGGTATACCGTAGTGGGAACTGCATTTAGTACAATCCTTACCTTGATGGCAGCATATCCATTATCAAGGAAGCAGTTTTTTCTAAGGAAACAGTTGTCGTTCTTTTTCTCGATTTCCATGTTTTTAGCAGGTTCCCTTGTACCCATGTACATCCTGATTAACAAACTAGGACTTTACAATACGAGATGGGCGATTGTTCTGCCGGTTGGAGCAGCACCGTACTACATTATCATAGCAAGAACATTTTTATCTACCATACCGGAGAGTTTGTATGAGTCAGCCAAAATAGACGGTGCAAGTGAAACAACCATTTTACAGAAAATTTTTATTCCCTTGTCAAAACCGATTATTGCGGTACTGGTTATTTATTATGCGGTGCAGCAGTGGAATGGTTATTTTACATCCATGATTTATCTGCCGGGAAGAAAGGACTTACAACCATTGCAGGTATACTTAATGAAAATACTAATTAACAATGAAAGCATGGGAAACCAATTAGGTTCTGCTACTCAGAGTTTGATTAGCCTCCAACTTAAATATGTAGTAATTGTTGTTGCCCTGTTGCCCATTTTATGTGTCTACCCATTTTTACAGAAATATTTTATCAAGGGTATGATGATTGGCGCAGTAAAAGAATAGAAGAGCAGGTGTGGAAACATGAACGATATTGTTTCGTTTCGCACAGCGGATGCAAGAGCAAGGTTCTGCATATTAGGCGCCGAGTGCCTGAAGGCTATTTATACGGCACTTACAACGGGTGTATTTTTGACCGGACTTTTAATTAGTGCAGGAATGAGTGATGCCGAGGTGGGGATGACCACAAGTATCCCGCTTCTGGCAGGCATTTTGTATCCCCTTTCCCCGTTGATTCTGGAACGTTTCCGGAGACGGAAGGTGATTCTGGGAATAGCCCGATTCAGCTTTCATACCTTGACCATTGCGGCAATTACTTTCCTGCCGGGAATCGAGTCAAAGAGCCGCATGATAGGGCTGATGACGCTCTGCCTGACCTTAGGCAGTGCCACCAACATTCTTGTGGCGAGTGGGTTCCCAGCATGGCATATTTCCTTTCTGCAGGAAAACATCCGAGGATGGTTCTATGCAGTATCCGGTATCGTCAACAGTATTTTTACAGCGATTGCGTCAATGACAGCAAGTTTGCTGGCGGATATGGCGAAAAGCACTTTCAATGAACTTTTCTGGCTGGAAAAAATTCGTCTTGCGGCTTACGGAATTGCGCTTGTGGAACTGTTCTTACTTCTTCTGCCAAAGGAGATTACCTATCCGGTAAGTTCATGCAGAAAAAGGGAGCTTTTGTTTCTTCCATTAAAGAACCGGATGTTTTCCCTCACGATGATACCGGTGTTTGCATGGATGATGATATCTACAATGACACTCTATTCCGCGAACACGTATCTACTGGATTACATCGAAGTGCCCTACTCTTTTATCAGCTTTTTGCAGGCATTAAACATCGTGGTAACCATCGTGACGATGCCGTTCTGGTACAAACTGTTACAAAGGAAGTCCTGGTTTGGGGCATTTCAAAAAATGTTTTTGCTGTTTGCCATCTATCCCTTTTTACATATGCTGATTGGCAAAGACAATTATGTATTCCTCCTGCCTCTTACCCTGTTGGTTTATCAGGCAATCCTGGCGGGTGGAACGCTGTATTTCAATAATATGGCATACATCCATACACCTGCAGAAAACAGGACCGCCTATTTATCCTGGTATCTGATGGTAGTAAATATGGGGTCACTTGGTGGACAGGGAATCAGTGCCCTTCTTTTAAAGGTTTGGAAGAAAACCTGGTTTTTTGGAAACTTTCCATTTACGCCGACACAGCAGATATTTCTCCTACAGGGAGTGCTGACGCTGCTGTTCGGTTTCCTGTTTGGAAAAGTGTTGCTGGCAAAACTTCAGCCAGAAAAAGAATTGTGATAATGAGGAGAAATGACTATGGAAACAATTAAAATTGGCTATATCGGATTAGGATGCAGAGGAACCTGGCTGTTAAAGGATGTGGTTTTAGCGCAGGGTGAACAGGTCGTGGCGGTCTGCGATTTATATGAAGACAGAGTAAAGGAAGGTGCAAGGCTGGTGGAGGAATCCGGACAGCCGGCACCTGCAGTGTATACAGATTACAAGGAACTACTTTTGAATGAGGAGGTTACCACGGTTATCATTGCCACCGCATGGGAGTACCATGCAGAGATTGCCATTGCAGCCATGTATGCAGGAAAAGCAGTGGCGATGGAGGTAGGGGGAGCCTATACACTGGAACAGTGCTTTGACCTGATTAAAGCGTACGAAGATACCAAGTCTCCATTCATGTTCTTGGAAAACTGCTGTTTTGGCAGAAGGGAAATGATGGCACTGTATATGGCACAAAAAGGATTCTTTGGCGAAGTGGTACATTGCAGTGGCGGTTATCACCACGACCTTCGGGATGAGATTGCTAACGGACGGGAAAACAGACATTACCGTCTGAGAAATTACCTGGGACGCAACTGTGACAATTACCCCACCCATGAACTGGGACCCATTGCAAAAATCCTGAATCTGAACCATGGAAACCGGATGCTGACCTTGAGTTCTACGGCATCAAAGGCGGCAGGACTGGAAGAATATGTAAAGAAAGAGAAAGCAGATGACTCTTTTTTCAAGGGCAAAACCTTTGCCCAGGGAGATGTGGTTACCACTATTATTAAATGTGCCAACGGGGAAACCATCGTTCTCACGCTGGACACAACACTTCCCAGATACTACAGCCGGGGATTTACCGTGCGGGGTACAAAGGCAATGTACGAGGAAGTGACAGATTCTGTTTTTGAGGATTCCAAAGAGCATAAAGCTCATGATTATGACTGGCGTCAGTGCTGTATCAACAATGCAGTGGAATACGAGGAAGAATACGACCATCCCGTATGGAAACAGTATATCAAGGAAGGCGTTCAGGGAAGTCATGATGGAATGGACTGGCTGGAGTTTAAAAAGTTCTTTGAGGCTCTGCGCAAGGACGAACCGATGCCCATTGATGTGTATGATGCGGCAAGCTGGATGGCAATTACCACACTTTCGGAGATGTCCATTGCCAAAGGCGGTGTTGTGATGGACATTCCCGATTTTACCAATGGAAAATGGCATCTTGATTTAGCGGAATAAGCGGGAAGGGGGAAAGCATGAGGCTGCGTCAGCGGGATTTTACCGGGATGACTTCCGGAAAAGTGACAGAAAGAGAAAAAGAGGCAGGAAAACTGGTAAGAGAAACAGCGTCAGAAGGATTCGTCCTTTTAAAAAACGACAGTCAGCTGCTCCCCCTGCCACCGAAAAGCAAACTTGCCTTATACGGGGCAGGTGCAGGAAAGACCATCAAGGGTGGAACCGGATCCGGGGATGTAAACGAGAGAAAAAGCGTGACCATCTACCAGGGACTGGTACATGCCGGGTATGAGATTACCACAAAAACGTGGCTGATGTCTTACGAAGAAGACTACCAGAAGGCAAGGGAGAAGTGGAGTCAGACCATTCAAAAAAAAATGAAAGAGGAAAACCTTCCCTTTTATCTGGCATATTTTAACACTCCATTTACCATACCTGCGGGAGAACTGCCGGAAAAAAAGGTAGAGGAGGACGATGCGGAGGTGGCGGTTTATGTGCTGTCCCGCAGTTCGGGAGAGGGGGCAGACAGAACCGACGGACAGGGAGATTACTTCCTGACGGAGGAGGAATTATCCTTGTTAAAAAGAATTGCCACATTCTATTCCCGGATTCTCCTGGTTTTGAATACCGGAGGAATCGTAGACCTGGGATTCACCGAGAAAATTCCGGAAATCAAGTCCATTTTATTGTTTGGGCAGGCTGGGCAGGAAGGTGGCAATGCCTTTGCAGATGTGATTTCCGGAAAAACCGTGCCGTCAGGGAAATTAACCGATACCTGGGCACGGAACCTTGGCGATTATCCTGTTATGCAGTTTCCAGGTTTCAGTAAACGGAGGGTGGAATACCGGGAAAACGTTTATGTGGGGTATCGGTATTTTGATACCTTTCAAGTTCCGGTTCGGTATTCTTTCGGATTTGGACTGTCTTATACAGCGTTTCAGATAAAAGTGGAGGAGATTTCTCCTGGTACAGGACAGGAAAAAACGCCCTGTCTAAGGCTGAAAGCAGTCGTAAAGAATATCGGAAACCGCTATCCGGGAAAAGAAGTGGTACAGATTTATGTTTCCTGTCCTCAGAACCGTTTGGGAAAGGAATTCCGCCGTCTGGCGGCATTTGAGAAAACAAGGGAACTGGAACCGGGAGAAACACAAAGAGTAGAAATCTCTATTCATTTATCATCTCTTGCATCTTATGACGAGGAACAGAGTGCCTGGATACTGGAAGAAGGTTCCTATGGAATCTGGCTGGGTAATGCACTGGAAACTGCAGAACTGGTTGGAATCGCATCCCTGGAGAAGGAAACGGTTGTCCATTCCTGCAGAAAAATTTGTGGGAACCGCTCTACAATCGAAGAACTGCATCCAGACAAAGAGGCACAAAGGCAAAGGGAAAAAGAATGGCAGAGGGAGGCAGAGGAAAGAAACCTCCCCCGTGTCAATCTGGGAGAACTTTGTTTTCCTACATCAGATGTTTCGTTTTCCGGCAGCTTTTGGCAGATTTCCAGACAGGCAGAACAGATAGTTAATGCTTTAACTGAGGAGGAATTGATTGCAGTCACCGTAGGTGCACTGGACAGCCAGAATCAGGGAATCATCGGAGCAGCAGGGAAAAGTGTTCCTGGTGCTGCGGCAGAAACTACTTCTATTTTTAAGGGAGAACCGCATTACCTTGCTGGAATCGTACTGGCAGATGGACCGGCGGGGCTGCGACTCCACCAAAGTTATCAGGTCAAGGATGGACGGGTTCAGGATAACGGAGCCATTGGAGAACTGGAACAGCAGTTTTTCCCCCACAGGGAAAATCCGGAGGGAGTGACCTACTATCAGTATTGCACAGCGATGCCGGTAGGGACACTGGTGGCACAGACCTGGAATCCGGAGCTGGCAGAACGACTGGGAAGAATGGTTGGTCAGGAAATGACGCTCTTTGAAATTTCCCTCTGGCTGGCTCCGGGCATGAACATCCACCGTAACCCTTTAGGGGGACGGAACTTTGAATATTACTCGGAGGATCCATGGTTGACCGGGAAAACAGCGGCGGCAATGGTAAGAGGAGTACAGTCTGTTCCTGGTTGTGGAGCAACGATAAAACATTTTGTCTGCAATAATCAGGAACAGGAGCGCTTACAGTCCGATTCGATAGTCTCGGAACGTGCTTTGCGGGAAATTTATCTCCGGGGATTTGAATGGGCAATCAGGGAAACACAGCCTATGGCAGTAATGACGGCTTATAACAAAATTAATGGAATTTATGCGGCGAACCATGAGGACTTATGCACAGAAGTGCTGCGGAGAGAATGGAAGTTTGCAGGCGTGATACTGACAGACTGGGCAACTACCGTATCCTCGGAGGATGGAAGCTGCAGTGCCGCAGGATGTATGAAAGCAGGAAACGATTTAATCATGCCAGGCACGGATGTGGATGTTCAGAACATTCAGGACGCGGTGGATCATGGCACGCTGCCTATAGAAAAAGTAAAGGCTTGTGCGTACCGTATTATCCGGATGATTTTACAGACTAACCAGTATGAAGATGCACCGGTTTATAACCGTCAGTTTGCAGACTGACTGCGATACTCACCGGGAGTGACACCCATATATTTTTTGAAGATTCTTCGAAATGTGATGTCATTTTCATAGCCGGAAACCCTGGCGATATGAAGAACGGATAAATCTGTGGTTTTGAGTAGGGTGCAGGCATGTTCAATTCGTTTTGAGTTTACATAAGAAAGAAAGTTTTCCCCAGTCAGGGCCTTGATTTTCCGGCTCATATTACTCTCGGAAAGTGAAAACATCTCTGCAAAGTAGTTTAAAGACAGGTTCTCATCACAAAGGTGTTCGTCAAGCCAGTCAAGAATCTGACCAGAGGCATGATGAGAAAGTTCTGTGGAGCACCGCTCATGGAGATTAGAAAGGGTATCCAATAGATCCATGCACTGTGTCTGTAAGGTAAAAAAGGCATGGGAATCATCCATATCCAAAGCGCGCAGAGATTCCGTATCCAGGGCGGTAAGGTAACTTTCCGGGAGTTTGGAGATAGCGGTAAGCAGCTGGGCGCGGGCATAAACCAAATGTTCCTTTTTTCCGTAACCGGATTTGGAAATCAACCGAAAATATTCGGTAAAGTTTTCCTTCACGGTCTGGAATCTGCAGGCAGCGAAACTTGCATCCAGTGATTTCAACGTGTCCGGGGTCTGTAGATTGAGTATACCTGCAGTAAAAATGGCATCAAAGGTAATCGCCTTTGTATCTTGCAGAGAAAAGCAATCTAAGGTGAAAAGTGCCTGGGAATAGGAAAGAGGAGCGTATTTTAAATCCTCTGAGATACTTCCGATTCCATAGGAGGTGACCAGAGTTTCTTCTTCCAGAAAAATGGCGGCTGATTTCTGAGCCAGCAGTGCCTGATGCTTATCCGAACTGTTAAAGAATAAAACACCAACCTGTTTGCGACAGGACAGGTAAAGACAGATATTGTCATTGGTGGTTAAGTCTTCCGCAAGCTGATATAGATAATCATGGGAAAGGCTGGGGGTTGTCAAAGCCATGCAGAAACAGGTGGAAAAAGGAAGTTCGATGCCGAGACTGGAAAGACCACGGAGAATCTGCGTGTTTTCTTCGACATTGGAACTCAGTAATTCCAACAAAAAGCTATTCACTAGAATGGGCTTATAGAGAGAAAGCTGCTGTTCCACCAAAGCTTTGTTTTCCAGAATGGTACTGACGGTATCTTTTAGGGTATCATATTCTGGCTCCCTGCTGTCAGCGGAGTCCGTATCTGCCAGCAGGGAGGATAATTCCCGAATCGGCGCATAGTTTTTCTTACAAATTGTATTGATGAGCGGAAGCAACAAAATACAGCCCGCAAGAAAAAGCAGGAGAAAGAGAACCCCGTAGAATATGCGCTGGCGTTGCAGAAATGTAGCCGCATAGCCTACATAATGAATCCATCCGATATAGGTGTTGACGGTGGAAATATATTTTTTATCACTGGTAAGCCGGGCGATTCCCACAGAGGAAAGGGAGCCTGCTTTATCACTGGAAGAAAAGAGCAGGGTCTGGTCTTTGTTCACAATAAAGTATTCCATATGGGCTCCAACAGCAGCATCCAGTTCTTTTAAAATCTGGGCATCGTTGAGAAACAGAAACAGAAAGCCATATTGTCTGCCAGTGCCATTGCGGAGAGGCAGAATACAAATCGACTGTAGAGAGGAACTTGTTTCGGCACTGTCACTCTGGGGAACATAGAGAGAATAGCCCAGAGATAAGGAATCCAGATAGTCTTTGAAAGAAACCGAGTCCATGTTAAAGACACTCTGACAGAAACTTTCCAGCGTAATGGTTCCGTAGTCGGATACGATGTATTCTTTATTGTTCAGATAGACACTCATGGAAGAAACATGTTTGTTCAGTGCCTTATGGGAAACCAGTTCATGCTGGGCGTTAAAAAACGTGGTAGAATCATTTTTGGAAAAGTTAAGGGAGGGATCACCAGAGGCATAGAGCATCTGGAGAGAGCTTAGCTTTCCCACATTAAAGGCAACAGTCTGGAATTCTCGCAGCAGTCCCTCGGAAAATTCGCAGAGAGAGTCTGCAGATTGGTGAAGAAGTTCCTTCTTATGCTGATAAGACTGATACGAAAACAGAGTGATTGCTGTGATAAACAAAACGATATAAATCAGAAAAAGCTGGATATAGTGTCGAAAAAACATTTTTTTGTAGGTAGAAGTTGTAAAAGCCGGTTTTAAAATATGGAACATCAGTGAACTCCTTTTTGTAAAACATAGCAAGTCATATTTCTATAGTTTATCATAATCGAAAAAATTTGCCTAGTATGCAGAGAGAAAGAATCGTTACTGAAACGAGGCACGGGGAACGGTAACGAAGAAGGGGGAAAAATGAAAAACCCAGTTTTTATTGTCATTGCAGGCGCCGGTGGGAGAGGATTTCTTGCCTATGCGCCTTATACCAGACAACATCCCGAAAAAATGCGGCTGGTCGGTGTTGCGGAACCAGACGAATTCCGGAGGGAACGAATCAGGGAGGAGTACGGCCTGAAGGAGGAACAGTGCTTTTCCAGTGCAGAAGAACTGTTTGCACAGCCTAAATTTGCTGATATTGCATTGATTTGTACCCAGGACAGACAGCATGTGGAGCATGCACTGTTGGCGATAAAAAAAGGATATGACATCCTGTTGGAGAAACCGGTCTCTCCCTATGCAGAGGAATGCAAAAGACTCTATGAGGCGGCACATGCCTATGAAAGCCGGGTCACCGTATGTCATGTGCTCCGCTACACCTCTTTTTACAGAAAAATCAAAGAGCTGCTGAAACAGCATGCGATTGGAGAAGTGATATCCATTCGTGCCACAGAGAATGTGGGCTACTGGCATTACACTCACAGCTATGTACGGGGAAAATGGAGAAAGAGTGAAGAAACCAGTCCGATGATTCTGGCAAAATGCTGTCACGACATGGATTTGTTTGTCTGGCTGACAGAGAGTAGATGCCAGTCTATTTCCTCCATGGGAGCGCTTACATGTTTTCGGAAGGAATGTGCGCCGCCGGGAGCGGGTGAATACTGTCTGCAAAACTGCAGCAGGAAGAAAGAATGTCCCTTTGATGCTGAAAAAATTTATCTGCCAGAGAAGCAGATAAGCGGTCGTGGATGGATGTTGCAGGAGGTAGGGGGCAGCACAGAACACCAAAAGATAAAAAAGGCATTGTATGACGGAAATTATGGACGTTGTGTTTTTCAATGTGATAACGATGTGGTGGATCATCAGGTGGTATGCGCCCAGATGGAGAATGGTGTGACGATTTCCTTTTCCATGTCAGGATTTCATGAAGAGAATTATCGAACCATACATATCATGGGGACGGAGGGAGAACTTTCCGGGACGATGGAAGAAGAACAGCTCACCTTACAGCGGTTTGGACAGAGCGCAGTGGAAATCCTGACTGCAGGAGCAATGGGTGAGAAAAGTCATGGAGGTGGAGATGAGCAGATGATGGAGGATTTATATATTTCTGCGACGGAAGGGAAAAACACCCTGACAGGACTGAAGGATTCTCTCGAAAGCCATTACATGGCACTGGCAGCAGAGCAGTCAAGGTTAGAAGGTGGGAAAACAATCCTGCTGCAGACCTTTCGGGGGCATGAGTAAGAGCAAATCGATATTGGTTTAAAAATATAGGAGAATATAGGAGGAAAAAATATTGAAAAAACCAGTACTTGTGATTATGGCGGCCGGTATGGGCAGCAGATACGGAGGATTGAAGCAGATAGATCCGGTGGATGATGAAGGACACATTATTATGGATTTTTCCATCTATGATGCGAAAAGAGTCGGATTTGAAAAGGTAGTCTTTATTATAAAGAAGGAAATGGAAGAAGACTTTAAGGAAGTGATTGGAAACCGAATGAGTAACATCATGGAAATTTCCTACGCTTTCCAGGAACTGGATGATATGCCTGAAAACTACCGTGTGCCGGAAGGCAGAAAGAAACCGTGGGGAACTGCCCATGCGATTTTAAGTGCCTCTCCACAGATTGATGCTCCGTTTGCCGTCATCAATGCGGATGACTTTTATGGTTACCATGCGTTTGCAGAAATTTACCAATTTCTTACCACTCATGAGGATACGGATCAATATACCTATGCTATGGTAGGGTATCGTCTCAAAAATACAGTGACGGAAAACGGAAGTGTGGCAAGAGGCATATGCAGGGTGGATGAAAATAAAAAACTGCAGACGATAGAAGAAAAGACCAGAATAGAAAAAAGAAGGGATGGAATTGCTTTCACCGAAGACGAAGGAGCAACCTGGAATCCTTTGAGCGGCGAAACCATTGTTTCCATGAATCTGTGGGGATTTACAGAAAGCATCTTAAAAGAAATCAGGGAAGGATTTTCCGGGTTCTTAAAAGAAAATCTGGAAAAGAATCCCCTGAAGAGCGAATACTTTCTTCCCTCTGTGGTCAGCAGGCTTTTGGAACAGGGAAAGGCCACTGTTACTGTTCTGGAATCGGAAGATAAATGGTATGGCGTAACTTACAAAGAAGATAAAACGTTATTGGTGCAGGCAATACAGCATTTTAAAGAGGAAGGCATTTATCCTCAACACCTATGGGAGGAGTAAAGACAAAATGGAAAGAGTATCACAGGAACAGTTACAGGAGGCAATACAGGGATTTGCCTTTGAAGGAATCATCGTATATGCGAAACCTCATGGCAATGGACATATCAACGATACCTTTTTGCTGGAGTTTCAAATCGGTGGAATGGGAAGCTTGAAAGTCATTCTCCAGAAAATGAACCGGGAAATCTTTCAGAATCCAATAGAACTGATGGAGAACATTGTAGGGGTTACGACACACTTAAAAAGGAAAATCCTGGAAAGCGGCGGAGATCCAGAGCGGGAAACACTGAATCTGATTCCGGCAAAAGACGGAAAATACTATTTTGTGGATTCCCGGGGAGAGTATTGGAGAGCGTACAGATTCATTACCGGAGCGACCTGCTACGACCAGGTAAAAAGACCGGAGGATTTTTATGAGTGTGCGGTAGCATTTGGACATTTCCAAAAGATGTTATCTGATTATCCTGCGGGAACCTTACATGAAACCATCAAGGGATTTCACGACACCAAAGCAAGGTTTCAGGTTTTTAGGGATGCTGTAGAGAAGGATGTATGCGGACGTGCGGCATTGGTGAAGGATGAAATTCAGTTTGTACTAGACAGGGAAGATGTGACAGAAGTCTTTGGAAAATTATTGGAACAGGGAGAACTGCCCCTCAGAGTTACCCATAATGATACTAAATTAAACAATATAATGATTGATGATGTCACAGGAAAGGGGATCTGCGTGATAGATCTGGACACAGTCATGCCGGGACTGGCCATGAACGATTTTGGGGATTCCATCCGTTTCGGAGCCAGCACCGCAGCAGAAGATGAAAAAAATCTGGACAAGGTTTCCTGCAGCATGAAGCTGTTTGAACTCTACACAAAGGGATTTTTGCAGGAATGTGGAGACAGTTTAACAGCCAGGGAAATAGAAATGCTGCCCATGGGAGCAAAAGTGATGACTCTGGAATGTGGCATGCGATTCCTGACGGATTATCTGGAGGGAGACCATTACTTCAAAATTCATCGGGAGGAACAGAATCTGGACAGAAGCAGAACCCAGTTTAAGCTTGTTGCAGACATGGAGAAAAAATGGGATGTCATGCAGCAGATTGTCCGGAAGTACGCAGAGCAGTAAGTGTTTAATGGAAGTTTACATCATGGAATTCCTTTAACACAAAATAAATTTCATCAGGTATGCAGAGATTTCCATAGCCGGTGCCAAGTTCCAATTTCGGCTTGGCAAGGCCGTGGAAATCAGAGCCGCCGCTGATTAACAGGTCATATTTGAGGGCAAGCTGGCGAATCTGGTTTTCCTCCCGGTGATTGTAGGTGGCATAGATTGCTTCAATGCCGGTAAGTCCTACGTTTTTCAGGCGGCACACCAGAATATCCAGCCGCTCCCTGCTCATGCGGTAGAGAATGGGATGCGCCAGAACTGCCAGTCCCCCGGCTTTTTGAATTAGACTGACGGCCTGTTGGGGCGTCACCTTTCCCCTGGGAACAAAATAAGGAGTGTGGTCGCCCAGATATCTGGAAAAAGCATCTGCCACACTGGATACGATTCCATGTTTCAAAAGCCAGGTGCCGTAGTGGGCACGGGTTATGACAGAACCGGGATTTGCCTCCTGCAATGCCTCGTAGGAGATGGGGATTCCGGCCTCCTGCAGATTCGCGCACATTTTACGGTTGCGGGCATCCCTGGATTCTACAAAAGATTTCAGATGAGCCTGAAAATCCGCCTGATTAGGATCAATAAAGAGTCCTACAATGTGGATGTCCTTTCCTTCATACTCTGTGGAGAGTTCAATTCCGGGAACAATTTCAATGGGTTTACCCTGGGCAGCCTTTGTAAGCTCCTCAAGTCCATCGGTGGTATCGTGATCCGTGAGCGCCATCGCCGTTAAGTTTTTTTCAAGTGCCATAGTAACAAGTTCGGACGGGGCAAAAGTCCCGTCCGATTTGTTGGAGTGTACGTGTAAATCAATCATTAGTTATTATCTTCCTCAGCTTCGGTACTGGTATAGATGGTACGTTTCCGGGCCATCTCATCGCTTGCCAGATACTCGTCATAGGTTGTGATCTTGTCAATCATGGTGCCGTTTGGCAGAATCTCCATGATACGGTTTGCTGTGGTCTGTACGACCTGATGGTCATGGCAGGAGAACAGTTCTACGCCCTTAAAGCGTTTCATGCCTTCGTTGAGGGCAGTGATGGACTCCATATCCAGATGGTTGGTGGGCTCATCAAAGATTAAGCAGTTAGCCCCGCTGATCATCATTTTGGAAAGAAGGCAGCGGACTTTCTCACCACCGGAGAGCACCTTAACCTTTTTCACACCGTCCTCACCGGCAAACAGCATACGTCCCAGGAAACCACGGACATAGGTGACATCCTTCACAGGAGAGTAACCGGTGAGCCATTCGGTAATGGTGTAATCATTGTCGAATTCCTCGGTGTTATCCTTGGGGAAATAGGCCTGGGATGTGGTGACACCCCATTTGTAAGTACCGGAATCCGGCTCCATCTCACCTACCAGGATTTTAAAGAGGGTGGTTTTTGCCAGTTCGTTGCCACCTACAAAGGCAATCTTGTCATCGTGGCCAACGATAAAGGTAATGTTATCCAGAACCTTTTCTCCGTTGATGGTTTTGGTGATGCCTTCCACGGAAAGCACTTCATTACCGATTTCCCGCTCCGGGCGGAAATCAATGTAGGGGTATTTACGGCTGGAGGGTTTGATGTCATCCAGCTCAATTTTTTCCAGGGCACGTTTTCTGGAGGTTGCCTGTTTGGACTTGGAGGCGTTTGCGGAGAAACGGGAGATGAACTCCTGTAATTCCTTGATCTGTTCCTCCTTTTTCTTATTCGCTTCCTTGCGCTGTTTGATAATCAACTGGCTGGACTCGTACCAGAAGTCGTAGTTGCCGGCGTATAGCTGGATTTTGCCATAGTCAATATCGGCGATATGGGTGCAGACCTTATTCAGAAAATAACGGTCATGGGAAACCACGATAACGGTATTCTCGAAATCAATGAGGAAATCCTCCAGCCAGGAGATGGCATCCAGATCCAGATGGTTGGTAGGCTCGTCCAAAAGCAGGATATCGGGGTTGCCGAACAGTGCTTTTGCCAACAGAATTTTCACCTTTTCATTACCGTTTAAATCTGCCATTTGTGCATAGTGCAGGGAAGGATCGATGCCCAGGCCGTTTAACAGCATGGCAGCATTGCTTTCTGCGTCCCAGCCGTCCATTTCTGCAAATTCTGCCTCCAGTTCGCTGGCACGGATTCCATCCTCGTCGGTGAAATTTTCTTTGGCATAGATGGCATCTTTTTCCTTCATAATCTCGTACAGACGCTCGTTACCCATGATAACGGTGTCCATAACGGTGTAGTTGTCGTATTTGAAGTGATCCTGCTCTAAGAAGGAGAGACGCTGACCGGGGGTAATTACGATGTCACCGTTGGTGGTTTCCAGCTGACCGGATAAAATTTTTAAGAAAGTGGATTTACCAGCGCCGTTGGCACCGATGATACCGTAGCAGTTACCCTCGGTGAATTTGATATTCACATCCTCGAACAGAGCCTTTTTTCCTATCCTAAGTGTAACATTGTTTGCACTAATCATTGCCATACCTCAATTTTCTTATTTTGTATACCAAGAGAACATAACTTCCTCTATTATACATGAAACCATCGGTATTTCAAGGATTTCTTAAATTTTACATGCATTTGATAGCCCGAAAACAGGAGATATGGTATAATGCATACATTAGCGGACAAAGGAGGATTTCCTATGAAACTAAACTACAAGAGGACGGTGCTCATCGGTCTGGCATTTATGTCCATCTGTGCATTCTGGCAGATGTATGACAACATTATACCGCTGATTCTGCAAAACACCTTCGGACTGGGAGAAACGGTAACCGGTGCTTTGATGGCGATGGACAATGTGCTGGCAATTTTCCTGCTGCCGCTGTTCGGAGCATTGTCCGACAAGGTGGACACACCCTTCGGTAAGCGTATTCCCTTCATCGTGGGCGGCACGCTGCTGGCAACAGTCTTTTTATTCCTGTTGCCCTACGCAGACAGAACCGTGAATCTGGTGCTTTTCGTGGCAGCGTTATTTGCCCTGCTGGTATCCATGGGACTCTATCGTTCACCGGCGGTTGCCCTGATGCCAGATTTGACACCTAACCGTCTGCGGAGCAAGGGCAATGCAGTCATCAACCTCATGGGAGCTGTGGGCGGCGTCTATGCTCTTATCATGATTAAACTGTTGGTGGGCAGTGGCGAGCGTCCCGATTATCTGCCCCTGTTTGCAAGCATCGGCGGACTGGTGTTAGTGGCAGTGATTATTCTGTGCGTGACCGTCCGGGAGAAAAAGGTAAAAGCCAAAGTAGAGGCGGAATGCCTGGCTGCAGGCGAACCTTTCGGCGGAGAGATGGACGAGGAGAAAGCCCAGGAGAACGGGGGCAAAAATCCTATGGCGGCAGATGTAAAGCGCTCCATGATGTTTATGCTGGCCTCCATCTTCCTGTGGTATACTGCCTATAATGCCGTAACCACCGGTTTTTCCCGCTATACCAGAGTGGTGTGGAAGTTAGAAGGCGGAAGTTTTGCCAACTGCCTGATGGTGGCAACCGTAGCAGCCATTTTAAGTTACATACCCATCGGGAATATTTCCAGCCGCATCGGACGTAAAAAGACCATTATGGGTGGCGTGGTGATTATGAGCATCTGCTATCTGTTAGCGGCGCTGATGCCAAACTATCATCCCATCATCAATCTGGGCTTTGCCTGCATCGGTATCGGCTGGGCGGCAATTAACGTAAATTCCTACCCCATGATTGTGGAGATGGGAAAGGGCAGCGACATCGGTAAATTTACCGGTACTTACTATACGTTTTCCATGGCGGCACAGATTTTTACTCCTGTGGCCTCCGGATTTTTGCTGGAGCATGTGTCCTACCGCACCCTGTTCCCCTACGCGTTAATCTTTTCCGCCCTGGCATTTGTCACCATGACCCAGGTGCGCCACGGCGATGTAAAACCCGTGAAGAAGGACAGCATGCTGGAACACTTTGATGTGGACGATTAGTGGAAAACAATTTAAAATGACATTAGAATTTTGACAGAAAAGAAGGCTTACCAATGAAAACATTTTTACTCGTACTTTTAATTGTAGTGGTTGTGCTGGCAGTGCTGTATCTGCTGATGATTATGCCCCGCATGATGCACAAACCGGACAGGACGCCCTATCTGCGGGTTCTGTATGCTCACAGGGGACTTCATGACAACGAGACCCAGGCACCGGAAAATTCCCTGGCAGCATTTCAAAAGGCAGTGGATGCAGGGTATGGAATTGAA
>CAKRNW010000020.1 GCA_934371505.1 uncultured Lachnospiraceae bacterium | reverse complement strand
GCGAACATGCCAAGCCGGGTGGCTTTTGCGGTTTCCAGCGGAGTGGATTCCCGGACCATTCTGGACATGAACGGAGCAGAGAAACTTCTGGGGAAAGGTGACATGCTGTTTTATCCCCAGGGGTATCCGAAACCCGCCAGAATCCAGGGAGCATTTGTATCCGACAGAGAAGTGTCGGATGTGGTGGATTTCCTGAAAAACCAGGCAATCGGCAATGTATACAGTGAAGATGTGGAAGCACAGATCAAAAATCTTGGCTCCGGCTCCGGAACAGGAGGCAGTGCCGGAAGCGGTGGAGCTTCCACTGATGAATTGTTTGTGGATGCGGGAAGATTTATTATCGAAAAAGATAAAGCATCCATTGGCATGTTGCAGCGTGTATTTAAAATAGGATTCAACCGTGCAGCGAGAATTATGGATCAGCTGGCAGATGCCGGAGTGGTCGGAGAAGAAGAGGGAACAAAGCCGAGGAAAATACTGATGAGTCCGGAGCAGTTTGAACAATATGTGGAGGAGACACTATGAAGACAGACATTGAAATCGCACAGGAGAGCGCACTGGAACCGATTACCAAGGTGGCAGGCCAGCTTGGCATTGCAGAGGATGATCTGGAACTGTACGGAAGGTATAAGGCAAAGCTTTCCAATGAGTACATAAAGAGCATGGAAGATCATCCCAACGGGAAACTGATTCTGGTGACAGCAATCAATCCCACGCCTGCAGGAGAGGGAAAAACTACTACCAGTGTAGGGCTGGGAGAGGCCTTTGGAAGACTGGGGAAAAAAGCAGTATTGGCATTGCGTGAGCCTTCTCTTGGACCTTGTTTTGGAATCAAGGGCGGGGCAGCCGGCGGCGGTTATGCACAGGTTGTTCCCATGGAGGATTTAAATCTTCATTTTACCGGGGATTTTCATGCCATCACCTCTGCCAACAATCTGTTGGCAGCTTTACTGGACAACCATATCCAGCAGGGAAATGAACTGGGAATTGATACCAGGCAGGTGGTTTGGAAACGCTGTCTGGATATGAATGACCGTGTGCTTCGCAATGTGGTGGTGGGTCTTGGCAATAAGATGGACGGTGTGGTAAGAGAAGATCACTTTGTCATTACGGTTGCCTCCGAGATCATGGCGGTTTTATGTCTGGCTCAGGATATGGATGACCTGAAGGAACGCCTGGGACGCATGGTTGTGGCTTACAATTTTGCAGGGCAGCCTGTGACTGCGAAGGACTTAAAGGCAGTGGGAGCTATGGCAGCACTGTTGAAGGATGCACTGAAACCGAATCTGATCCAGACCCTGGAACACACACCGGCCTTGGTACACGGTGGTCCTTTCGCAAATATTGCCCATGGCTGTAACTCTGTGATCGCCACAAAGACAGCACTGAAAATGGCTGATTACTGTATCACCGAGGCAGGCTTTGGGGCAGATTTGGGGGCAGAAAAGTTCTTTGATATTAAATGCCGCATGGCGGGTCTAAAACCGGATGCAGTTGTTCTGGTTGCTACCATCCGTGCATTAAAATACAATGGCGGTGTACCTAAGGCAGAACTCTCCAGGGAAAATCTGGAGGCACTGCAGAAGGGAATTGTCAATCTGGAGAAACACATTGAGAATCTGCACAAATACGGAGTGCCTGTAGTGGTTACGCTCAACGCCTTTGCAACAGACACCGATGCGGAAAAAGCTTTTGTCCAGAATTTCTGTGAGGAGCACAAGTGTGAATTCGCTTTATCTGAAGTATGGGAAAAAGGCGGAGAGGGTGGTATTGCCCTGGCAGAAAAGGTTTTAAAAACTCTGGAAGAGAAAACGTCTGATTTCCATGTTCTGTATGAGGAAAATCAGCCTGTCAAAGCTAAGATTGAAACCATTTCCAAAGAAATCTATGGCGCCGGCAGCGTAAGCTATACAGCGGCAGTAAACAAACAAATCCAGAGGCTGGAAGAACTGGGATTTGGAAATCTTCCCATCTGTATGGCCAAAAATCAGTATTCCCTGTCCGATGACCCCAATCTGTTGGGAAGACCTACCGGTTTCACCATGAATATCCGTGATGTGTATGTATCTGCGGGAGCCGGTTTTATCGTAGTATTGACAGGAACGGTGATGACCATGCCGGGACTGCCGAAACAGCCGGCAGCATTTAACGTAGATGTCAATAAAGATGGTGTGATCACCGGATTATTCTAGGAATTCCTGCTCAAGCGGCAGAAATTTAGAAAGGTATTGAATTAGATGATTTGCCCTCATTGTGGTTTTGAGATTCCTGAGGGAATGCTCTACTGCGAAAAATGCGGTGAAGAAATTCATATTGTACCCGATTTTGATCCGGAATGGGAAACCAGAATTTCTGAGAATCTCACCGGTTTTCTTGATGAACTGGAGACAGAGCAGGAAATCCTGGAAGAGGAAGTGGAAGAAATTCCGGAGCAGTCTGTCCGGGAACGGAGATTTACCCTTCTTCTATGGGTGATTCCCGTGATCGGAGTCCTGATGGCGGGATTGGGAATTATGATTGGGATTCATCATTATCGGATGACATCTCCGGACTATCAGGTGAAGCTTGCCAATGCAGCAGTGAACAAAAATAATTATGCACTTGCCATTGAGAAGCTGCAGAAGGCCTATGAACTGGATCCAGGCAATGTCTCCTTATTGTTTGAGATTGCAGATTATTATTATCTGACCGGAAATGTCAATGATGGAGTATTGACACTATGCGATGTAGCATTTTCCCAATATGCATCTCAAAACGATATACAACATGCATACCGTAAGATTGTAGATATCTATGAAGCGAACGGAGATTATGGAAAACTGAGTGAATTGTTGGAGCAATGCACGGATACAAAGATCCGTGCAGCCTATCGGGACTATCTTGCCAGTGAACCTGAATTCAGTTTGCAGGCGGGAAATTATGAGGAAGTGATACCGGTCAAACTGATGGCGGCCGGTTCCGGCACGATTTATTATACACTGGACGGTACAGAACCCGGAATCGAGTCTGCTGTGTATACCGCTCCTGTTTTTTTAAATCCCGGTATTACCACGGTGAAAGCGGTATATGTGAATCCTCACGGTGTACTCAGTGAGGTGGTGAGCTGTACCTACGATATTGATGTGCCCACACCGGCGGCACCGGAAGTTAATCTGTACAGTGGTGATTTTACTGCACCGCAGATTATCCGGATTGAAATGCAGGAGGGAACAACGGTTTACTATACCACGGATTTAAAGGATCCCAACAGAGACAGCCAGGTATACAACGGACCACTGCTGATGCCTTTGGGAAGATCCAATTTCAAGTTTGTTGCCTATAATGAAATGGGCATAGCATCGGAGATCACAGCCCGTTCCTATAACCTCAACATTGAGAATTCCATTCCAGCAGCCCAGTGCGTCAATGCTCTGTTGGAAGCTTTTGTACAGTATGGGAAGATTACAGACCTGCAGGGACACGCACCGGGAATGAACGGAAGATATCTGTATCAGCTTACCGGTGTGGTGCATGACGAAACCTTTAACACAGATTTTTATATTTTGCCGGAATTATATGAAGATGCCACCGGAATCCAGACCAAGACCGGGGCAGTCTATGCGGCAAATATTTATTCGGGGCAGCTGTTTACCTGTGTACAACGGGATACCGCGACCTATGAGATTCAAAGCGATCTGTATTATCAGCTGCAGATGAATGCCCAGCTTGCAGCCCAGGCAGACCAGGAGAATACACCGTAGCCTTTGTGGAATTCCACGGAAAAAGAATCCGGGGTTGCACTTTTTTGAGAATTTTTATATCATTACTATAATGTTAAGTATAGAGGAGTAAGAGCTATGTACAAAATTTTAGAAGCACGGGAGCTGACTACCAATATCTACCTGATGGAAGTAGAAGCAAAAAGAGTGGCCAAATCCTGTATGCCCGGACAGTTTGTCATCGTTCGTATGGACGAAGAGGGAGAGCGGATTCCCCTTACCATCTGTGATTACAACAGGGAAAAAGGAACAATTACCATTGTATTTCAGGTTGTGGGAGCCAGCACACTGCGCATGACTTCACTGAAGGCCGGAGATTGTTTTCAGGATTTCGTAGGACCGTTGGGAAGACCATCCGATCTGACAGAAGAGTCTGTGGAAGAACTGTGTAACAAAAAAATTCTGTTCATAGCCGGTGGTGTGGGCACCGCTCCGGTTTATCCCCAGGTAAAATGGCTGCATGAGCAGGGTGTGGATGCGGATGTCATTGTTGGTGCCAAGACGAAAGACCTGTTAATTCTGGAAAAAGAGATGGAGGCTGTGGCCGGAAATCTCTATGTGACCACCGATGACGGGTCTTACGGCAGAAGTGGTATGGTTACGGCAACTCTCCAAAGCCTTGTGGACGAGGGCAAGCACTATGATGTCTGTGTTGCCATCGGTCCCATGATTATGATGAAGTTTGTCTGCAAACTGACCAAAGAACTGAAGATTCCCACAGTGGTTTCCTTAAATCCCATCATGGTAGATGGAACCGGCATGTGTGGTGCCTGCCGTGTAACCGTAGATGGCAAAGTAAAATTTGCATGTGTAGATGGTCCTGAATTTGACGGACATCTGGTTGATTTTGACCAGGCGATGAAACGTCAGCAGATTTACAAGACGGAAGAGGGACGAGCTTTCCTGAAAGAAAAAGAAGGCGCAACTCATCACGGTGGCTGTGGCAACTGCCAGTAATAGAAAAGGAAAGGCATGGTATCGAAATGGATGTATTAAAGAAAACTCCCGTCAGAGAACAGGAAGCCAGCGTTCGTGCAACCAATTTTGACGAGGTGTGCTTAGGATATAACAAAGAGGAAGCAATGGAAGAGGCTTCCCGCTGCATCAACTGCAAAAATGCACAGTGCATCAAAGGGTGTCCGGTAGCGATTAATATTCCGAAATTTATTGAGGAGGTAAAAAACGGAGAGATCGAGGATGCGTATCACACCATCAGCGAATCCTCTGCACTTCCCGCAATCTGTGGTCGTGTATGTCCTCAGGAAAGTCAGTGTGAGGGTAAATGTATCCGTGGAATTAAAGGCGAGCCGATTTCCATCGGTAAACTGGAGCGTTTCGTTGCAGACTGGGCAACCCGGAATGAGATTAAGCCCGTTGTAACTGCAGAGAAAAAAGGCAAAAAAGTAGCAGTGATCGGCTCCGGTCCTTCTGGTCTGACCTGTGCCGGAGACCTGGCAAAGATGGGGTACGATGTAACGATCTTCGAGGCTTTGCATGAAGCAGGCGGTGTGCTGGTATACGGTATTCCCGAATTCCGTCTTCCGAAGGAAGCTGTTGTAAAGAAAGAAATTGAAAACGTAAAAGCGTTAGGTGTGAAGATTGAAACCGATGTGGTCATCGGTAAATCCACCACCATTGATGAACTGTTGACAGAGGAAGGGTTCAGTGCTGTATTTATCGGTTCCGGGGCAGGACTTCCCAAATTCATGGGTATTCCCGGGGAGCAGGCCAACGGAGTTTTCTCTGCCAACGAGTACCTGACCAGAAGCAATCTGATGAAAGCTTTTAAAGAGGATTCCCAGACACCTATTATGCGTGCGAAGAAGGTAGCCGTAGTCGGTGGTGGAAATGTGGCAATGGATGCGGCAAGAACCGCTCTTCGTCTGGGGGCAGAGGTTCATATTGTATACCGCAGAAGTGAAGAAGAATTACCCGCCCGTGTGGAGGAAGTACATCACGCAAAGGAAGAGGGTATCATTTTTGATCTGCTCACCAATCCCGTAGAGATTCTCACGGATGAAAACAGTAATGTAACCGGTATCCGCTGCATCCGTATGGAACTGGGAGAGCCGGACGCATCCGGAAGACGCAGACCTGTGGAGGTACCCGGTTCTGAATTTGACATGGAAGTGGATGCGGTGATCATGTCACTGGGAACTTCACCGAACCCATTGATTTCTTCCACAACCAAAGGATTGGAAATCAATAAATGGAAATGTATCGTTGCCGAGGAAGAAAACGGCCAGACTACCAAAGAGGGTGTTTATGCCGGTGGTGATGCCGTGACCGGAGCTGCAACTGTTATTCTTGCAATGGGGGCGGGAAAAGCAGCTGCCAAGGGTATTGACGAATATCTTTCCAAATAAGGATACGAAGGATCGGGGGTAACAGACTATGCCGTTTTGTCCGAAATGTAAAGCGCAATACAGAGAGGGAATTGCAGTTTGTGCAGACTGTAAGATTGAACTAGTAGATTCTCTTGAAGAAGTGGAAGCAGTACAGGAAGCTGAGGTGCAGACAGAAGAAACAGAGGCACCGGAAGAAATGTTTGAAGATCACGAAGAGGTGGCAGGGGATGCTGCGGAGGAAGCAGAAGCACCGGCATCCAGAGAACGTACCTCTCTGTATGTGAGCAGTGCAGCCCGGGCGGAAGATAATAAATCATCTGCCTACACACTGCTCATTATCGGAAGTATTGGACTGGTGCTTGTGGTTCTGATGATCATGGGTGTGATTCCCTTTTTCTCCAATTCCACCACCAAGGTTTTAACCTATGTGGTGATGGGAGCTCTGTTTGGAATTTTCGTTATTATGGGAATTGTTTCCTTTCGCAATGCAGCGAAGTTTGCCAGAAAAGCAGCTTTTGAGGAAGAATTGTCGGGAGAAATGCAGAAATGGACAAAAGAGCATCTGACAAAGGAGAAGATCGATGCCATGCTTGCCCCGGAAGATTTAGAACTTCCTGAGGAATTGCTGTATTTCAAGCGTGCGGAGAAATGCCGTCAATGTCTGGAAAACCAGTATATGAATCTGGAGGAAGGATTTCTGGAGCATTTTATTGAGGAAATCTATCCGGAGATCTTTGAAGCATGAAAATCACGTTGATCACAGTAGGTAAGATCAAGGAACGCTATCTGCGGGATGCCATTGAAGAGTATTCCAAGCGTTTGCAGAAATATGTGAAACTGGAAATCATTGAGGTTGCCGACGAGAAGACGCCGGAGGGAGCTTCCCCGGCTCTGGAGGAACAGATCCGGGCGAAAGAAGGAGAACGGATTCTGAAAAACCTCAAAGACGGAGTCTGTGTGGTCACTCTGGAGATTGGCGGAAAGATGATGGATTCTGTGGAATTTGCCCAATGGATCGACCAGAGCGGAGTCCGCGGAGTCAGTCATATTCAGTTTATCATTGGAGGTTCCCTGGGACTTGCACCGGAGGTATGTGCCCGTTCCAACCTGGCACTTAGTTTTTCCAGGATGACCTTTCCTCATCAGCTGATGCGGGTGATTTTACTGGAACAGATTTACCGCGGATGCCGGATCAATGCCGGTGAACCTTATCACAAGTAAATAGTTACGAACATAAAAGGAGGAATTCTTTATGCGAATGTATGATCTGATCGTAAAAAAACGTGATGGCGGAGTACTGAGTAAGGAGGAGATCGCTTTTATGATCGACGAGTATACCGCCGGCAGCATACCGGACTATCAGATGTCCGCAATGATGATGGCGGTATATTTTCGCGGAATGAATGAGAGCGAAACTTTAAATCTTACCATGTCCATGGCACATAGTGGAGAACTATTGGACCTGTCCGGAATTAAGGGAGTCAAGGTGGACAAGCACAGTACCGGCGGTGTGGGAGATAAAACCTCGTTAGCTCTGACACCCATGGTCGCAGCATGCGGCATTAAGGTGGCCAAGATGAGTGGAAGAGGCCTGGGTCATACTGGTGGAACGATTGATAAAATGGAAAGCTTTCCGGGATTTTCCACAGAAATTCCCGTGGAACTTTTTATGGAAAATGTAAATCGGCACGGTATTGCTATTATGGGTCAGACGAAAGATCTGGCACCGGCAGATAAAAAATTGTATGCCCTGCGTGATGTGACAGCCACAGTAGACCAGATGTCCCTGATTGCCAGTTCTATTATGAGCAAAAAGCTGGCTGCAGGTGCGGATGCCATTGTATTGGATGTGAAGACGGGAAGTGGCGCATTTATGAAGAAGGAAGAGGATTCCTTTGCACTGGCCCGGGAGATGGTGCGTATTGGCAACGGCGCCGGAAAAAGAACGATTGCCGTCATATCCGACATGGATCAGCCTCTGGGAAATGCCGTGGGAAATGCTCTTGAGGTCAAAGAGGCACTGGACACATTACAGGGACGGGGACCGGAGGACTTTACGGAGCTTTGTATGACCTTGGGAACCCAGATGCTTCTGGCAGGTGGGGTGGCTGACGATGAGAAAACAGCCAGAACCATGCTGCAGAATGCGGTGACCAGCGGAAGAGCCTTGAAGAAATTTGCAGAGTTTATTGAAGCCCAGGGAGGACATGCAGAGGATGTATACCATCCGGAGCATCTGCCTCAGGCATCCATACAGGAGGAGGTTCTGTCCCCCTGTGATGGAGTGGTCACCCATATTCGCTGTGATGAGATCGGTATGGTTTCCCTGCTTCTTGGAGGAGGAAGAGAGACCAAGGAAAGTACGGTGGATCTCAGTGTAGGTCTGCTTTTGTATAAGAAATGCGGGGATCATGTTAAAAAGGGGGAACCATTAGCAGTACTTCATGCCAATTCCAGGGAAAAGCTGGAGGAAGCAAAAACGAGATTTCTGGGAGCCTATCATATTGATGAGAACATCAAAGAGGGGGTAAAGACATCTTTGATCAAAGGCATTATCAGGTAAATAAGAGCATATACTGAAGGGAACCTCTCGAAGGAGCCGGCCAGCAATGCGGAAACGATTAGTGAAGCTCTTTCCGGAAAGGAAAGAGCTTCTTGTCAATTCTATGAGTCTGCCCAAGGATATCCTCTATGGTGCCAGCATTTTAACGGTGACAGGAAATCAGGAAATCTGGGTGGAAAATTATAAAGGAATTCTGGAATACACAGATCACAGGATTTGTCTGCAGGCAAAACACTGCAGCATATGTATCATGGGAGAAAATCTGCATATTCAGTATTATACCAATGAGGACATGAAGATTACCGGCTGTATTTGTCAGATCGGATATGAATGTTAGGAGGGAATATTCATGGAATTACTCATGCATTTCCTCAAAGGCTATGTCCGGATCTGGGTATATGGCTATTCACCGGAACGGTTTTTAAATTTATGTGCCAACCGGGGGATTTTTTTATGGGATATAGAAAAACAGGAGGAGGGTTATATCCTCTGCCTGCACAAAAAGGCTTTTTTTGCCCTAAAGCCTATTGTGAAAAAAACGGGAACCAGAGTGCGCGTATTGCACCGATACGGATTACCCTTTCTTTTTCCCGGAATCCGCAGAAGATGGCTGTTTGTTGCGGGATTTTTTTTGACCTTTATCTTTTGGATGATTGCCTCTTTTTTTGTGTGGTCTGTCCATGTGGAAGGAAATCTGATGCTGACGGATGATGTGGTGGAGGATTACTTAAAGAAACAGGGAGTCTATGTTTCCATGCCCAAAAAGCAGCTGCATATTGCAGAACTGGAGAAAAATATCCGGGAAGAGTTTCCGCAGATTATTTGGACTTCTCTCCAGCTGGATGGCACGCGGTTAACTGTGTATGTGAAAGAAAACCAATACTATGGGCAGGAACAACAGCCGGAGGAAGAAGTGACGGAATTTCCCCATGGTGCAGATCTGGTGGCAGATATGGATGCCACCGTGGTATCCATTATTACCAGAACAGGTACACCTCAGGTAAAGGCTGGAGATGTGGTGGAAAAGGGACAGATCCTTGTGGGCGGACAGGTGACTATTCTGGGAGACGATGAGACAGTAAAAGGAGTCAGGTATTACAAGGCGGATGCGGATGTTATTTTGCAGGGAGTGGTTCCTTTTCAAATCAGTCAGCCTTATGAATATACGGAAAAGGTATTTTCCGGAAGGAATACCAGAAAAAGATTTTTACAGATCGGAACAAGGGAAATTCTTCTGGGATTACCGGGCAATCCCTACCTGTGTGAAGATATCATTACGGAAAAGAAACGGATTACCTTGATGAAAGGGGTGACTTTTCCCATCTATTATGGGCATTCCCAGTATTTTGAATATGTTCCCACGGAAAGCCGTTATACGGATTCGCAGATGAAGGAAAAACTTTCCGGTTCCTTTGATAAATTTATGGAAACATTACAGGAAAAAGGGGTACAAATTATTGCAAAAGATGTTAAAATAAAAAAGACTGAGACTGTGGGAATTTTAGAGGCGGAGCTTGCGGTACAGAAAAAGGCAGACACTTTGCAGGCAATTATACCGGCCGCGGATGAAGAAAGCATAGGAACAGTGAGTTTGGAAGATAATGGAGAATGAGCAATAGATGGAAAGAACCATTGAGGTTTCCATGGAGCATCTGCAGAACCTGTTTGGTTTGTACGATGGACATATTCAAAGAATCGAACACGATTTTCATGTGGAGATTGTGAATCGTGACGGACAGCTGAAAATTCTGGGAGAGGAACCGGAACTGGGCAGAGCCTGGCAGGTCATGTTACAGCTGATTGAATTATCCAAGAGAGGAAATGTGATCCAGGAACAGAATGTGGATTACGCAATTGCGATGGGAATGGAAGACGAAGCGGAAGTTTTAGTGGAAATTGATAAAGATTGTATCTGCCACACGGTCAATGGCAAACCGGTGAAGCCTAAAACCATGGGACAGAAAAAATACGTGGATGCCATCCGGAATCATACCATTGTATTCGGATTAGGACCGGCTGGTACGGGAAAAACCTATCTGGCAATGGCGATGGCGATTACTGCTTTTAAAAATAATGAGGTCAGCCGTATCATCCTTACCCGGCCGGCGATTGAAGCGGGAGAAAAACTGGGATTTCTGCCCGGTGATTTACAGAGTAAAGTTGATCCCTATCTGCGTCCTTTATATGATGCGCTGTACCAGATCATGGGGGCGGAAAGCTTTATGAAAAATATGGAAAAAGGGCTGATTGAGGTGGCTCCTCTTGCTTATATGCGCGGAAGAACGCTGGATGATGCGTATATTATCCTGGATGAGGCACAGAATACGACACCGGCTCAGATGAAGATGTTTCTTACCCGTATCGGTTTTGGTTCCAAGGTGGTCATCACCGGGGATGCGACACAGAAGGATTTGTCTGCGGATATGCAGTCCGGTCTGGACATTGCACAGAAAGTGTTAAAGGGTGTGGAGGGAATTTCCTTCTGCAGCCTGACCAGCAAGGATGTGGTGCGCCATCCGCTGGTACAGAGAATTGTGAAGGCTTATGAGGATTATGAATCCAAAGAAACTATGAGAAAGACCAGGAATCAGAGAAATGCAAGAGCAGGCAAAAAGTCATAAATTTTTTGTGGCAGCACAGATCGGGCTGTTGCTGTTATTTCCGTCACTGACCTTTGGGATGCTGTATCTGAGGAGTTTTTCCAAAGAGGAACTGATCAGTGACACGATTATGGCAGGGATTGCCGGTACGGTTGTAGTATATCTCCAGTTTCACATGATGCTGGATCACCGGTATGGCTATGATAATGAATTACATTGGAAACGGTTTTATATGATTCTGCTGGGAGGGTTGGTGGCAGCTCTCATGTTTCCTTTCCTTCCGGTAGCGGGGTGGCCTTATCTGATCGTGTTTATTCTTTTGTCTATGTATGGCAATTTGGTTTCCGGATTTGTCAGCGGTACGATGCTTTTGATGCTTTCGGTACTGTTGACTCCGGGAATAGGCTTTCATGTATTTTTCCTTTATTTTCTGTCCGGGCTGCTCGGAGTGATTTTATTTAACGGAATCGACTCTGATTTCAAGGTGGGAGTACCGATTTTCATTACGATGCTGTTTTTTGGTGTACTTTTAATGGCAGATATCGTACTGTTTGAAAACCGTTCTTTGTCCGGAGAGCTTTTTATTGTACCGGTTATCAATATATTGGTCTGTTTCTTTCTGTT
The DNA here is from genome assembly GCA_934371505.1 of uncultured Lachnospiraceae bacterium. GTDB lineage: Bacteria > Bacillota > Clostridia > Lachnospirales > Lachnospiraceae > UMGS2037. The sequence goes on along the minus strand of CAKRNW010000020.1, from coordinate 12,020 downwards.
GCTTCTTGTCTTAAAAACTTTTAATACACAAGTGGTGAATCCCTATCGTGGGAGATATCTGGAGATCAATGACCAACAGCACCCTCTGCTGATCGAATTGAAACAGAAGTCCAGGGACACTTATATGGAGGCAATCCATACGGTTCACTTTGCGGAGCGGATTGCAGATAAGATCGGATGCAATGTGGACAAAGTGAAAACAGCAGCCTATTATTATCAGATCGGTATGCTGCGGGGGGAGAATAACTGGGAAAATGTGAAGGCCGTCATTTCGGAAAATCATTTTCCTCAGGAAGCGGTTGAGCTGTTGAAGGAATGTCTGACTCACAGAGAGGCAGTACTCCATAAGGAAGCGGCCATTGTGTTGCTTTCGGACAGCGTAATCCGGGTGATCCTGACGGCACAGCGCAAAATGCCGGACAAGAAACCGGATTATCAGAAATTGATTTCCGTACTCTTTGACAGAAAAGTAGAAGCAGGCTTTTTAAATCAATGTGATATCAGTATCCGGGAGTTCCTGGAATTAAAACAAATCTTTTTGGAGGAAAATCTTTACTATGACTTTTTACTTTGAAAATGAAACAGAACAGGAGAATCCCTTTGACTTCGACTGCGAAGATACGATCAGACAAGTGGCAGAACGAGTGTTGGAAACAGAGGGATGTCCCTACGAAGTCCAGGTTAATGTTCTGCTTACGGATAATGAAGGAATTCATGAGTTTAACCGGGAGTATCGAAGCATTGACCGGCCTACGGATGTCTTATCTTTTCCAAATGTGGAATACGAGAGTCCGTCAGACTTCTCCAGAGTGGAAGAGGAAGCTGCGGATTGCTTTGAACCGGACAGCGGGGAATTGATTCTGGGAGATATTATTCTTTCCCTGGACAGGATCCGAGAGCAGGCGAAAGAATACGGACATAGCGAAAAACGTGAATTTGCTTTTCTGGTAGCACACAGCATGCTGCATTTGTGTGGTTATGATCATGAGACACCGGAAGAGGCTTCTGCGATGGAGCAAAAGCAGAAAGAAGTCCTGGAGGCTTTACATATTACAAGAGATTAATGGAGTAAACCATGAACAAAAGAGGATTAAAGGGAAATGCCAGGATCACTGTGATCCGAAGCGGTTCGGCAGCGTTATGGCTGGTAGCGGTACTGCTTTTATTGAAACAGTTTGGTATGGAGAGTTTCGGCTATTTGTCACTGGGGCTGGCTTTGGTGGCCTTGCTGGGGGAATTGTTAGCTCCTGCCACGTTTATGACGCTGCAGAAACTGATGGGGATCCGTATACGCAAGGAACAATACAGAAATGCGGAAACCATTATGCGCAGTGGATTTTATTCTACACTGCTGATAGGACTGCTTGTTGTGGGGATTCTTATGGCAATGGCAGAGATTATCTGCGTTTATATTGTGAAGCAGCCAATGTTTTTTTATCCGTTTCTGTTCATTGTCCCCAGCTTGCTTTTTGTTCTGTTAAATAACTGTCTGGAGGGATATTTTGCTGGAACAGGTGTAAACTTTCCCTTTGGCCGCCTGCTCCAACTTGTTTTTTTCCTTATTTTTTCGGAGATTTTTCATGGAGTTCTGATTCCTTACGGAACCAGGGTGGCAGCACTGTTACGAAGTGATGCATATACGGAAGTTTACGGAGCAATGGGACTTTCACTGGCATTTACCTTGTCTGCGCTGTTTACCTTTTTGTTTCAGGGGGGAATCTATTTGGCTGTGCGCAGGCAGTTGGCGGATCTGGCCAGAAGGGATGTTTCCAGAATGCGTGAGTCCCTGCCGGTGTCCAGTAAAATCTATACAAGAAGTCTGCTGACATACCTTCCGTCACAGGCTTTGGTTGGGTGTATTTTTCCGGTACAGTATCTGATTTGGCTTACGGGGCAGAAACAGGTGGAAGGAATGATTTATTTATCCGGAGCTTTGCTGGTAGAATATGTCGTGCCCTTCCTGTTTTTCCTTCTTCTTTTTGAAATGACAGTGGTTCGTTCGGTTTCCGAAACACCTGCCATGGTGAAAAGAGAAGATTATGTGAGATTCAATCAATCAATTCTTGACAGCCGTCACAGTCTGGCACTGACGGCGTTACCTCTGTCTGTATTGCTATGTGTTTTGGCAGAGCCTTTTTCACGGGTGCTTTTTGCAGAGCAGACCCAGGACTTATTGAAACTCTGGAAGATGGCAGGTATTGTAGTATATTTGGGAGCTCTTGCCATCTATCAGGTTCAGGTCTGCAGGGAGGCGGGAATGCTGTTGGAGTGTAATCTGATCTGCCTTGTGGGATTTGTGGCCGGAATGATTGGCTTCGGAGTATTGGAAAGCGGAAAAATGCTGGGACTGCTGGCTTTTCCCGTATCGATGTTGCTATGCTTTCTCATTTTGCTGTTGACAAGCGGTTTTTTGCTCCATCGCAGATTTGGAATGGAAGAGGAATATATTCGCAGTTTTTTATACCCATTGGCGGCTGCAGCTTTGTCAGGAATTTTGATCCTTGCTGCGGATAAGGCATTGGGAAAGGTCGTTGGTGACCTGGCAATTTTGCTGATTGGGGCAGGTGCCGGAATCCTGATTCATGCACTTTTGATTGTTCTTCTTCATAATGTGAATCGCAGGGAAAGCAGACGCTTACAGGGTATTTATTTGATCCGGTTTGTGGGGAAATTATTGGGTTTCTTATAGCTTTCAAATAAGATCTGCCAGAAATTAGGTGACAAAACACGGAAAAAACAGTTGAAACATCAGAAGATTCGCGCTAAACTACTAAAAGAAAATGAGAAGCAAAGATAAAGATTACAGAGGGAACATCATGGAGCAGCCGGTATATACAAAAGTAAAAGTCAACAATGAAATTGAATTCTGTGAAGTAAAAACTATGGATGAAAAGGAACATGTGGAGAAGGCTTTGTTAAAAGCGAGAGTTTCCTATTATATCCGTTGGAAGAAACCGGGCTTTTTCAGCAATGACCGCAAGGAAAAATGCATCTTCCATATTAACAGCCAGCAGATGGAACCGGCCTTTCAGGCAATGGAAGCTGTTGGACTGGATACAAAAGTGAAGTACCTGATCAAGAGAGAAGATTGATGAGGGCTGTTACAAAATAAAAAGATTATCAGGAGGACGACGCCTGGAAGGGAGCGGTTGTCCTCTTTTTAATGAACCAGGAAGAAAAACAAGCGGATGCGCAGTGGGCAGAAAATCCTGAAAGAATGGGTTTGCGAGTAATAAGAAGATAGAACAGACAAAAAATGTGAGGTTAGAATGAAAGAAACAACAATGCGTTATGCAGATGCACAGATTGATGAAAGAATTTTAAGAGCGTTAACGGAGATTGGGTTTGAAAATATGACACCCATCCAGGAGCAGGCGATTCCCAAATTATTGGAGGGAAAGGACATTATCGGTCAGGCGCAGACCGGAACGGGAAAGACAGCGGCTTTTGGTATTCCCATGATTCAGATGGCGGATCCGGGGGATCATTCCCTACAGGCTTTGGTTTTGTGTCCCACAAGGGAACTTGCCATGCAGGCAGCAGAGGAATTGCGCCGTTTTGCCAAATATTTGCATGGCGTACGGATTTTGCCGGTATATGGAGGACAAGAGATTTTTTACCAGATTAAGTCGTTAAAAGGCGGTGTACAGATCGTGGTGGGCACACCGGGACGGGTGATGGATCATCTCCGAAGAAAGACTCTGCGAACGGATCATTTGAAAATGCTGGTTCTGGATGAAGCGGATGAAATGCTGAACATGGGCTTTCGTGAGGACATTGAAACAATTTTACAGCAGGTACCGGAGACCAGACAGACCGCACTTTTTTCTGCAACGATGCCGAAACCTATTTTGGATATCACTTCCACCTATCAGAAACCGGATGCGGAATACATTAAACTGACGAAGGATGAAGTGACGATTAATCTGGTCAAACAGTGTTATTACTATATCAAGCGGGATCAGAAAGAGGAAGTACTGTGTCGTCTCATGGACTATTATCAGCCCAAACGTTCCCTGATTTTCTGTAACACGAAACGGATGGTGGACGAACTGGCACAGAATCTGAAAGCCAGGGGGTATTCCGCAGATGGACTCCACGGGGATCTGACCCAGGGGCAGCGCGACACTGTCATGAATTTGTTCCGCAGTGGGCACACTGCTATTCTCATTGCCACGGATGTAGCAGCCCGGGGAATTGATGTGGACAACGTGGAGGCAGTCTTTAATTACGATGTGCCCGATGATATCGAGTACTATGTTCATCGAATTGGAAGAACGGGGCGCGCCGGCAAGTCCGGAAGGAGTTTTACCCTGGTGGTGGGCAGAGAGGTGTATAAAATCCGTGATATTGAGCGGATTTGCAAGACTCAGATTCAGGAGAGAACGATACCCTCTGCCCAGGATGTGACCCGGCGGAAAGCAGAGAAGGTGCTGCGGGAAGTGGACAGAGTGATTGTCTCTGAGGATTTAACCCAGATGAAAAAAATCCTGGCGCACCACCTGGCAGAGAGCGGTTACGGTGAGCTGGATGTAGCTGCCGCTTTTCTGAAACAGCAGATGGGTGAGGAACTGGAAGAAATCGTAGTGGAGCGTCCGGGCAGACGGGGCGGCAGAGAGCAGGATGGCAGACGCCGCAGAAACGACAGCCGGGAAGATAACGGTCGGGGACGTAGAGGCTTCCGTGATGATGGAAAAGGTCGCAGAGATACGGAAGGACGGGGCTTTAAGCGTGACCGGAAACCGGGAGAGCGTGGAGAGAAGCCTTCCAGAAGAAGGACGGATGACCGGGATGTGCGCCGGGTGAAAGATGTGGATCGGAACGGAATGCCGAAGAAACCGCATTCCTCCGGCAAACTGAGAAAAGGAAACCCGGTGAAGGGCAAGATGTCCTTTACCGAGTATTCCCAGAAACACGAGTTATAAGGAACAGGAACCATTACCATCCCATGGAATAGGAGCATAGGCAGCAGCAAGTTCACTGCCATGTTCCTTCAGCCAATTCTGGTACTGTTTATAATCCGGCATCACCTGTTCCACCAGTCCCCAGAAGGCTTTGGAATGATTCATGTGGGTGAGGTGGCACAATTCGTGGACAACCACATAGTCCAGCACATGGGGCGGAGCCATCATCAGCCGCCAGTGAAAGGAAAGGGTACCGTTGGAGGAACAACTTCCCCAGCGGGTCTTTTGCTCCCGGATGGCGATGGTATGGTAGGAGCCTCCGGTAAATTGCTGAAAATACGCCACTCGCTCTGGAAGATAGCGTTTCGCAATCTGCCGGTATTTTTTCTCCAGAAAAGTTTTCTGGATGTCGGTGTAACGACTGTTCTGTTCAGCGATAGCACTGAATTTGCGGTAATTTTCCAGCAGCCAGTCCTGTCTGCTCCAAAGGAGGGCAGTAATCTGCCGGTCTGACATGAAACGGGGTGCTTTGATTAACAGCATCGCCTGGTCCGTGAAGGAAAAGGACACGGATTTCCGACTGCTTTTGATGATTTCGCAGGGGATTTTCACATCCCCACAGGTATATTCTTTCATATACAGAGTGTAACACAGGAAAGGAAAATTTGCACGATGGGAAAATGTATACTGGTGTGTGCGGGAGAATTTGTCCCCATTGAAATACCGGTGGAAGAGGGTGATTATGTCATCGCTGTGGACGGGGGCTTCCGGTATTGTCAGATGTTAGGAATTTTGCCGGATTTGCTTTTAGGGGATATGGATTCGGCTTCCGAAGAAGAAAGAATGGTAATGAAAGAAATTGAGACAGATGACCCATCGCGAATCCATCGGTTGAAACCGGAAAAGGATGATACAGATACGCTGGCGGCAGTGCGGGAAGGACTGGAACGGGGATACCGGAAATTTTATTTTTATGGGGCACTGGGTGGAAGACTGGATCATTCTATTGCCAATATCCAGACGCTGCTTTTCCTGAAGAAACAAGGGGCAGTTGGGTATATTCTTACGGAACGGCAGCTGGTTACGGTAATCCGCAATGAAGAAATTACTTTTCATACTGGTGTGGAAGGACGGATGTCCCTGTTTTCTATGGGAGAAAAAGCGGAAAAAGTGACCATCCGGGGGATGAAGTATCCCTTGGCAGAAGCTACGGTGACAAACGATTTCCCCATTGGAATCAGCAATGAATTTATCCAAAGCGAAGAAGCACAGGTGAGAGTGGAAGATGGTGAGCTTCTGATTATGGTGGAGTGGTCTTGTCAATAAAAATTTTTTCATGTATAATCGAGAGTTGAAAGATTTAGATTATAGCATAGAAACAAGAAAGAGGAGAATGATCTATGAGTAAGAAACCGGTAGTATTGATGATCCTTGATGGATATGGATTAAATGATAAGACAGAAGGCAATGCTGTTGCACTGGCAAAAACTCCTGTCATGGATGAGCTGATGAGCAAGTATCCCTTCGTAAGAGGTAATGCCAGCGGAATGGCAGTAGGACTTCCGGAGGGACAGATGGGTAACTCTGAGGTAGGCCACCTGAATATGGGTGCAGGACGTATTGTATACCAGGAGCTGACCCGTATCACCAAAGAGATTCAGGATGGAGATTTCTTTAAGAATGAGGCACTCTTAAAGGCAATGGAAAACTGCAAGAAAAATAACAGCGCACTGCATACGTTCGGTTTGTTGTCTGACGGTGGAGTACACAGCCACAACACCCATCTGTATGGTTTGTTGGAAATGGCAAAGAGAAACGGTCTGGAGAAGGTTTATGTACATTGCTTCCTGGACGGCCGTGATACGCCTCCTTCCAGCGGTAAAGGCTATGTAGAAGAGCTGGAAGCTGAGATGAAGAAAATCGGTGTCGGTGAGATTGCAACAGTCAGCGGCCGTTACTATGCAATGGACAGAGATAAAAACTATGACCGTGTGAAATTTGCTTACGATGCCATGACCAAGGGCGAGGGCGGCAAAGCAACGTCTGCAGCAGAAGGCGTACAGGCATCCTATGACAATGGCAAGACCGACGAGTTCGTAGTTCCTTTCGTGGTAGAAAAGAATGGCGCACCGGTGGCAGCCATTAAAGATAAGGATTCCGTTGTATTCTTTAACTTCCGTCCCGACCGTGCCCGTGAGATCACCCATTGCTTCTGCGATGACGATTTTACCGCGTTTGACAGAGGAAGCAGACTGGATCTTACCTTCGTATGCTTTACAGAGTATGATCCTTTGATTCCCAATAAAGAAGTGGCATTCCACAAAATTTCCGTAACCAACACCTTCGGTGAGTGGCTGGCAGCAAATGGCATGAAACAGGCTCGTATCGCTGAGACTGAGAAATATGCCCATGTAACCTTCTTCTTTAACGGAGGTGTGGAGGAGCCCAATCCCGGCGAGGATCGTATTCTGGTGAATTCCCCGAAGGATGTGGCAACCTATGATCTGAAGCCTCAGATGAGCGCCTACGAGGTATGCGATAAGCTGGTCAATGCTATCAAATCCGATAAATACGATGTGATTATCATCAACTTTGCAAACCCGGATATGGTAGGTCATACCGGTGTGATTCCTGCTGCTATCAAAGCGGTAGAAGTAGTGGATGAGTGTGTAGGCAAGGCTGTGGATGCGGTCAAAGAGATGGGCGGTGTGCTGTTTATCTGTGCAGACCACGGTAATGCAGAGCAGATGATCGATTATGAGACCGGCGCCCCCTTCACTGCACACACCACCAATCAGGTTCCTTTCATCCTGGTAAATTATGAGGATGGCTACGGATTGCGTGAGGGCGGCTGTCTGGCAGATATCGTGCCTACCTTAATCCAGGTAATGGGCAAAGAGCAACCCAAGGAAATGACTGGCAAATCCTTACTGATTGAAAAATAATTCCATTTTAGAATGAAACTGATATCATTGTAAAAAAATAAGTCCTTGCCGGATAGTGGCGAGGATTTATTTTTTGTGAATTTTGTCGAAAATAATTATTTTACAAGAAATATGTGGTATACTAATGCCATTCAATTATCCAATGAAATGTATGAATGTAAAGGAGAACATCAATGCTTGTTACCTCAATTGTGGAAGAAAATAAAGTGTTGTTTCAAGATTTAATTCCCAGATACCTTCTGGAAGGGCTTAAGGAAGATAATCGTTTTGGCATTGGCCTTTTGGATGTGAACGAAAAAGAAAATACGGCACAGGCGGTTGGTGCAGTGGTATTTGATATGTTGGATGGAACCAATGAGGAGGATGAAGATTTGATGACCTCTCTGATTCGTTGGTTTTATATAGGAGAAGGGTATAGAGAGCAGGGCGCCGCGGATATGCTGATGAAAGAATACCTTTCTGTGATAAAAAATTCCGGCCAGCAATATGTGATGTGTGATCTCCCATTGGCAGCAGAGTATGACCAGCTTTGCAGTTATCTGCAAACCTGGGATTTTGAATTCGGTATCACGGATGACTATGAACTGATTATTCAGATGAAAGATTTTCTAAAGGACATAAAACTTCCCAAACTGAATACTGCCGAGATTATACCTCTTAGTGAGATACATGCATCCTCTTTCAGGGAATATATAGAAAGATTGCCAGAATATTCAGAAATAGATAAGCATCTGAGCGATAACATGAAAGATTACGATGGAAAAGTAAGCTGCTGCTATCTGGAAAATGGTAAGATTATAGGTGCTCTTTTGGTAAAAAGAGTTTCGGATGATTATGTGGAGATTCGTAGCCTTGAAATGCAGGGAGAACATCGGACAGAGCTGGCAAAGCTGATGCTTTATGCAAAGCAGGAGGCAGAAAAGCATTATTCTCCGGATTCCTATGTGAATATTATATGTTCCAGAACACCGGTAGCTAAAATTCTTTCCTACTTTTTCCCGGAAAGAGAACCACTTCTGGTAAGGCGGGGAGTATTGGATTTGAATGCCGAAAATCGGGAAGAGGAGGTGTAGAATATGCCAAATGATTTAATGGAACAAAAACAACAGCATGAAAATTTATATATCGTTACCAAAACAGATTATGCGGAAGTAGAGGGAAACCGCAAAGATATTGATATGGTTGGCAACGAATCAAAGCTTTCCAAACTCATTAAAAAGAATAAATTGAGTGCAGTTTGTCAGCAGATTAGCAAATATATGCCGAATGTGTATACAGATTTTCAGCAAAAGGTATCGAAAAAGGAAGATTATAAACCAAATCCTGACATCCAGGATGCAAAAGTACTGGAGTTAAGGTGTAACCGTGGCACAAGGATGGAGCAGGAGAATGATATCCTTGATTTTTCCCTGGCTGGTTCCGGGTTTGACCAATTTCGGAGAGAACACAGAGGAAAAAATGAAGTAGGACATGGGAAAATAACGGAAGAATCAATTCGCAAAAAAGTTGAAAAAGAATACAAAACAAAGAAAAAAGTGGGGACATGGAGAAAATTCTGCAATTTTTTTGCGTTGAAATCCTCTCAGTATTATAAAAATACACAAAAAATGAAAGAGGAAGATGCGGAGCTTCTGGAAAGTATTAAAGATCGATACAAGACAGAATACTCGGATGAAATCGAGAGAGTTTCGGGGAAGAAAAATACATTCGTCGAAAATTTTGGAAATATTGAGGAAGTACGAAAAAAAACCATCTCCCAGAGTCGTGTGAAGTATTCAATCTCAGGTCCGGTTGCTGGTCTGAAGAAGGGCATGAGCAATAGTGGAGTCCATTCTATTGAAAATAACAGAAAATATGTGTTGGAATTGGCATCTGCATACTTGACACCTAAATTTGAACAATGGAAGTCAAAACTGGAACATAATGAGAGCTTTAGACCAGTGTTGATTCGGTTAAAAGGTCATAGCCGAGGTGGTGTGGGAGCCGCAGAGGGAGCCATGATGATTCGGGCATGGATAAGGGAACAGTATCCCCAATATCTGGATTATGTAAAATTTGATTTGGTTCAGTTTGATCCCGTACCAGGAACTGGTTCTGCCCATGGTATTAATGAGAGCATAGATCTGGCAGGAGAGGAGATTGTGAAGGAAGGCAAAGATGAATTCCTCGGACTGGGAGATTCGGCAGAGACATCGGTTATTTACACACCATTGTCCAATCATAATCTTTTTTTTACTCCCCAGAAAGTGTTGGGAGCGAAAAGAATATTCATTACCTTGGACATTCATGATGTGGGACTTCAGCATATTGACAGCAATATGAGCAAGCGCAAGGGAACGTGGGATGATAAAAGTGGAGATCAACCGAAAAATGCGGGACATTCCCAGGTTTATGTAGATATGGAGACGGCAACGGCGTATAGCCAGAGTTCCTTAAACGATATGCCACCCGGAGTATATCTTGTAGATGCGAAAAACCGTGTTATTCGGGTAAAGTCACCGGAAATGGCTGAATTTATGGTTCGGAAGATGAGAACGGAACAAAAGGATGGAAAGGACAAAAAAGAATCCTCCAGCCAGACAGAACGACGGGATGTGATTCTGAGTTCTGTGAAAGATTGGTTTGAACGGGATACGTCAATTCCTGTGGAGGAAAGAAACCAAGAGAATATTGGAATGTATCTCAGGGATTTGAAAGCGCAGGGGATTGAAGAATTTGCGGATGAGAAATACGAAGTGTGGCTGAAAATATTGAATATTGATTTGACTGCCAACGAACGTGTGGAAGTTTTGTCAAAAATTGCGAGAGAGGTAACGGGATTCCAGTTGCAGAATCAAAAAGTAGAGGAAGAAACCGTAAATAAACTCTTGGAAGTGCTTACCGCTCAAATCGATATTTATCGGAAACAAATACAGCCTGTAAATGCAGATTAATGGAGAAACATCGTGTGCCGAACCATATGCACGGCGGCAACCCAAATCCCCTGTCGTAAGTTTGCGACAGGGGATTTGCAGTGTCATTGAATGCCTTATTTACTATTGCATCCGCATCCAGTGGGGCAGTTGGTGTCAAAGCCTGGGTTACATGCGTAGAAGTTTTTGGAATCCAGCTTATCCTGGGTGATGCGGAGAGCCTCACCAAAACGCTGAAAATGTACAATTTCTCTGGCTCGTAGGAATTTAATAGGTTCACACACATCCGGGTCTTTGACCAGACGCAGGATATTGTCGTAGGTGCTGCGGGCTTTCTGTTCCGCCGCCATGTCTTCCACCAGATCAGTGATAATGTCGCCTTTACTCTGGAACTCACAGGCATTGAAGGGAACACCACCTGCTGCCTGAGGCCAGATGCCAATGGTATGATCTACATAATATTGGTCAAATCCGCTTTCCTTTAACTGTTCCATGGTCATGTTCCGGGTGAGCTGGTGGACAATGGCAGCTACCATTTCCAGATGTCCCAGTTCCTCTGTGCCAATGTCCGTCATGGTTCCGGCTACCTCACGGTAGGGAGTGGCATAACGCTGGGACAGATAGCGCATGCTGGCGCCCATTTCCCCGTCGGGCCCACCATACTGGCTGATGATAATCTGGGCAATTTTGGGATTGGGTTCCTTGATATTTACCGGAAACTGTAAGCGTTTTTCATAATTCCACATAACCTAGCATCCCCCTTCCCACGGCATAGGGTCTAATACCCATTTCCATTTTTGGCTGTCTGTGTCTGCATACGCCAGTGTCAGAGGCGTGTACATTCTGGAATATTCCCGTTTTAACTGGTTGAGCCTCTGCATATTCCGGTTGAAATAGGCGATGGCATCTTCCTCATAAGGGTGGGTGTCCAGATAAAGCTGCATCTCAATACAGATAAAACTGATGACATCAATTCTGTGTAACATTCTTGCCTGGTCTGAATTCTGCATCATCACATATCCCTCCTTCCCTCAAAGGGTTTCCACAACTCTGGAAAGATAGTTCCCTCGTTAAAAGCCTCATCCAGGTTTTCAAAGGTTTGTGTCAGATACTGCCACGGCACATAAGCCATGGCTGCCGGAAATTCTGCTACCCAGTCTTTTTCCATATATGGTCTCATCATGATCCTCGCATACTTTCTTTTCACTTTATCCTATTATATGAGCAATGCAAAAATTGGTGTCTATGGTCAAAAAAAG
>CAKRNW010000019.1 GCA_934371505.1 uncultured Lachnospiraceae bacterium | reverse complement strand
TCCATTGGTCAGTTCCACAGAAATATGCTTTTTTCCCTCCGGTAACACAGTTTGTACCACTCGCAGATTCACACTCAAATCCAGTTTTCCGTCACAGACCATTATCCTGGCAAACCCTGCATTTCCGATTTTCTCCGGTTCCTGCACTTCCCATTCATCAGAGCTTTTGTGAATCAGGTCTAAATAAACATTCTTTTTAAAATACATAAAATCACCCCGTTGCAAGCCTATGCCGGCAACGGGGTGTCTATGTCTTATTCCTTTAATAATCGTAATTATCCAGATACTTCATGTAGTTGACAACCATTAAAGCAATTTTAAAGGTCAATGCATCATCAAAAACACGAATATCCAAACCGCTGCTCTTTTGCAGCTTTTCAATGCGGTATACCAATGTGTTACGGTGTACAAACAGCTGTCTGGAAGTCTCGGAAACATTCAGGTTGTTTTCAAAGAACTTATTAATCGTGGTCAATGTCTCCTCGTCCAGGTCCAGGGGCAGATTGTCCCCAAAAATCTCCTCAATAAAAATTTTACACAGGTTCACGGGAAGCTGATAAATCAGACGCCCGATTCCCAGCTTGTTATAAGCACTCACGCTCTGTTCCGCATAAAAGATTTTTCCCACATCCAAAGCCATCTTTGCTTCCTTATAGGATTTGGATACATCCTTCAGTTCTTCCACTACAGTTCCGTATGCCACATTGACATTCAGCATTGCTTCGGAATTCATCATATCCACAATGGTATGGGCAATCTGATCCAGATATTGCATTTCTTTTTCACGGTCTGTCTGCATTCCCGGTTCCCGATCCAGTGCCTTAATCAAAATTACACTGGTCTCATCCACTGCCGTAATATAGTCTCCAGCCTGGCTTGTAAACATTCCCTTGAGCAGTTCCGTTACCGTGCTGTCTTTTTCCTGTCTGGTTTCAATCAGGAATACGGCTCTGGGCTGTACTACTTCCACATGCAGTTTTTTGGCCCGGTTATAGATATCCACCAGAAGCAAATTATCCAATAACAGATTCTGAAAAAAGTTATTGCGGTCAAAACGCTCTTTATAAGCTATGATCAGTCCCTGCATCTGGCTGACCGCAATACGGCCAATCATATACACATCGTCGCTGGAGCCTTTTGCCACCAGAATATACTGTAATTCATCCTCATCGTAAATTTTCAGTAAGTGTCTGTCTCCAATGACCTGGCTGTCTGCTGGAGAGACTGCAAAGTTATGAATTAACTCGGTGGTCAATCCCTCTAAATCAAAGGTAGCAGCAACGGTCTGCCCTTCCAGATCAAAAACGCCTAAATCCACTTTTGTAATATTTTTTAAATCATCAATACTATTTTGAATTACCTGTCCGGAAATCATATTTTCATCCTTTCTGTTTGGTAAGTCTGTATCTTTAGAATAACACAAAAAAAATGGGGATGCAAACGCATCCCCATTGGATTTTTACTAGTTTGTAATAGTCTGCTCGGTCTCTTTGTCGAAGATGTGGATCTTCTCAACATCGAAAGCAAATTTAACAGTATCACCAGGTCTTGCAGTGGTACGGGAGTCAACACGGGCAGTGATCGGGAAATCAGCCAGATCAAAGTACAGATATACTTCTGCACCAAGTAACTCGTAAACCTTGATGGTAGACTCGAATACGCTTGCAGGAGAAGCCTCGATATACATCTCGGAATCATATACATCCTCAGGACGGATACCGAATGTAACAGTCTTTCCAGCATAGCCACCGTCAATCAGCTTTTTGGATTTTGCAGGAGGAAGAGGAATCTCACGTCCGGCAATCTTTAAGCTTGCAACATCACCATTCACAACAACCTCTGCATCTAAGAAGTTCATCTGAGGAGATCCCATGAATCCTGCAACGAACAGGTTCTGAGGTTTCTCATATAAGTTTTGAGGAGTATCAACCTGCTGGATGACACCATCCTTCATAACTACGATTCTGGTACCTAAGGTCATAGCCTCGGTCTGGTCATGTGTTACATAGATGATGGTGGTACCTAATCTCTGATGTAATTTAGCGATCTCGATACGCATCTGTACACGAAGTTTTGCATCCAGGTTGGAGAGAGGCTCATCCATCAGGAATACCTTAGGATTACGAACGATTGCACGTCCCATAGCTACACGCTGTCTCTGACCACCGGACAAAGCCTTCGGTTTACGATCCAGTAACGGAGTCAGGTCAAGAACCTTAGCAGCCTCTTTAACCATCTTATCAATCTCATCCTTCGGAACTTTTCTTAATTTCAGACCGAAAGCCATGTTGTCATATACGGACATATGAGGATACAGAGCGTAGTTCTGGAATACCATTGCGATATCACGATCCTTAGGCTCTACATCATTTACAACTCTGTCACCGATCTTCAGCTCACCAGAGGAGATATCCTCCAGACCAGCGATCATACGAAGGGTAGTAGATTTACCGCATCCGGAAGGACCTACGAAGATGATGAACTCTTTGTCTGCGATTTCAAGGTTGAAATCCTTAACTGCTTCAAAGCCGTTGGGATAAACCTTGCAAATGTTTTTTAAAGATAAACTTGCCATTTATTGCTTCCTCCTATATAGACATTTCTTGCTTATCACTGAGTTCAGTATATCGTAAACTATATTTCCTTGCTATACCACTATTCCACAAAGATTTCTTTTTCCGTTGTAACTATTGCTAGGAATCCAGGAGTAAAAGGACAACATGACCAATTATTCAAGTTCCACTTAGACATGTTGCACAAGGTCATTCTCATTCCTCTTCTTCAGCGGTTCCGCTCTCCCCGATTTCCTCCAGATTTTCCTGAATTTCCCGGCGAATGCTCTCTTTGTCTGCCTTATCCTGAGCCTCCTCACCTTCTTTGTATACATGCCACCGGTCGGGATCTGCATTCTTTTGAGGATCTGCCTCCACAGCCGGTTCAAATTTTTTGAAGGTTCCGTTGTATAAATAGGCACATAGTAAAGTCGGCACGGAAATTCCGAAGAACAGTACAAAGGGAATCAGTCTCTCTGAAATCAACACCGTAGCCACCGGCAGACACCAGATTACCAGCATAAGCAGCGTTTTCGGCAAACTGACCAAAGCCATTACCGCAGCGTTTTTAAAGGTGTTACGGATCGTATTTTCATAACGTGACAATACCGGAAACACATACATGAGTACCAGGCCAAGGAGCAGGGTCACTGCCATAAGGATCAATTTAAATGCCATTGGAAACTGCATCCCGGACTGTGTAAGAATCCGGTAATCCCCGTATAATACTGCGAGTACCACCAGCACAATCAGCCAGATCAGCGTAGCCTGTTTGAAATTTTCCCTGAAGGATTTGAAGTATCCTTTGGTAATATAGCAATCCTCACCCCGCACGATCTTTAAGCACATGTAATTGAGTGCTGTCAGTGCTGCTCCTGCAGGAATGACCAGAATGCACAGAAACAGGGTCAGAACGTTAAGCCAGAGTAAATCCGCCATTCTTCCCAAAAACCGCATTACCGGACTGTCTAAGTTAAATAATCCACTCATTTTGTCATGATTCCTTTCTTATGATCTCTCAGATCAGTTTTCTTTCCATTGGTGTATAAGTAATTCCATCTCTGGTCACTGCTGCTTCCGTATCCGCAAAGCCCAGGCGATGATAAAAGTCCACCCCGTAGGGTGCTGCATTTACCGTGACATGATCCTCATATCGTTCCTTTTTCAGGTATACGCAGAGACGCTCGATCAGTGCTCTGCCCACCCCCTGTCTGTGATACTGTTCATCCACAAAAAGCAGTGAAATATGAGTATAGCTGCGAAGTGTGATCATACCGATCATTTTGTCACCATCGAAGGCGACAAACATAATATAATCACCGTTCAGAAACATCTGGTACAAAATTTTGTCATTGACAAAATCACTGAAGTTCCGAATTCCCTCCGCGGTGTAATCCTGCGCTTCAAATCGCAGAAAGGTTCGCCACGCCAGCTGCATGGCATCATGCCAGTCCATCTTTGCAGCCGCACGTACCACATAGTTTTTGCTTGCGTTCTCCATTCCCTTATCCTATTTCCTTATTGTTTTTCGCCAAAGATGGCTGCAAAAAAGTCATGAAACATCTGCTTAATATGCTCCCACAGGGTAAGAAGTACATTATGTTTTACTTCTTTCGCCTTTTCTTTGACCTCCTCACCGATCTGTTCCACAAGTTCTTCGCCTGTGTCTGTGAGCGCTTGTGCAATTTCCTCTGTGGGAATCAGATCCTCTGTCCCGGAAAGCACATCACTTTCCGTCTGTGCGGTCTCCGTCTCCGATACCGGCAAGCCTTCCACACTTTCCTGTACCGTGTCAGTCTCATCAGCCCACACAGTCATGGCCGGACTGACGCCCGCCAGTCCCGCGATCAATATCCATTTATATTGTTTTTGCCAGAATTTCTTCATAGAAAGAAAGCACATCTTCATAAACCTCCTCGTGCTCCCTGTCATTCAGGATCTCATGCCGTCCGCCCGGATAAAGCTTCATGGTGACATCCCTGACACCTGCTTTTTGAACCGTTCTGACTGCCTGTTTCACTCCTTTTCCGTAATTTCCCACCGGATCATCTGCCCCCGATACAAAGAGCATCGGCAGATTCCGCGGAATTCTTCCCAGCCTTTCCTCATCGTGCAATCTCCAGATCAGTTCAAACAAGGTGGAAAATCCATTCACGGTAAAGGTGAATCCGCAGTCGGGATCATCATTATATTTCTGTACTGCATCCAGATTGGATGTGAGCCATTCGTTTTTCATGGTGTAGCCGGGGATTTTCTTGTAATATCCGCCAAAGGCCAGCTTATCAATGAAGGTGCTGACATGCCTGTCTCCTTTGAAAAGCTTTTCCGCTTTTGCCAAGGTTTTACTTAGGCCAAGCAATGTCCTGGACTGCATACCGGTTCCCATGATCACTGCTCCCTGCACCTCATGTCCATATTCCGTCAGATAGTTTCTGGTAATGAAAGAGCCCATGCTGTGTCCCAGGATAAAATAAGGGATTCCCGGATATTCTCCCTCCACCACTTCGTGTAACTTGTGTTCATCCCTCACCAAAACAGAGGCGGCATCGCCGTCGCAGAAATACCCCTTCTGTCCATTCTCAGGTACAGACTTTCCATGACCCAGATGATTGTCTCCCACCACCAGATAGCCATGTTCTGCCATAAACGTGGCAAATTCCCCATAACGCTCGATATGTTCCGCCATACCATGTACCAGCTGCAGGATTGCCTTCGGTCTGTTCTCCGGCACCCATTCCACTGCATGAATTCTGGATTTACCGTCATTGGATGTGAAATAAATCTCTTTTGTCTGCATGGTTGTGCCCTCCTCTGCAATCAGTCACTGTCAGTATACACGAAAATACCCCCAAATGGGGGTATTTCACAAAAATTTAACAAAGTTGTCCGCTTAACAGATTTCTGCTCCGGCTGGCATCGGTTTCTCCGGTGTCATCAGGGAAAGATTTCCATCTGTATCCTCAGCACACAGCAGCATGCCTTCGGAAGTCATACCGGCTAAGGTGGCCGGTTTCAGATTGGTCACTACCATGACTTTCCTGCCCACCATTTCCTCGGGCTTGTAATACTGCTTGATGCCGGACAGGATCTGGCGGACCTCACTGCCGATCTTTACCTGGGAGCAAAGAAGTTTCTTGGATTTGGGAACTTCCTTACAGTCGATGATCTCTCCCACCTGGAACTGCAGTTTCGCAAAATCCTCATAGGTGATCTCCGGCTTTTTCTCAATATCAACCACTTTTTCATCCGTGGTTTCCGGCGCTGCCTGCTCCTGAGGAACACCAGCCTCAGCACGCTGTCTGGCCTGGAGGGCTTCCACCTTCTCCATCACTTCTTTTAAGTCCTGACGGGCAAAAAGGATTTCCGGTGCATCCGTTACTGTATTACCACTGGGATATCCGCCAAACTCCTGTAAGGTATCAAAATCCCGAAGTTCTGTATTTAACTGTTTCGCAATCTTCTCTGCGGTTTCCGGCATGAAAGGAGCAAGCAGGGATGCGCCCATGTTGATTCCCTCTATCAGATTGTAGAGAACGGTTGCCAGTCTGTCCTTCTTCGCCTCGTCTTTTGCCAATGCCCAGGGCATGGTCTCGTCAATATATTTATTGCAGCGTTTAAAGAGTACAAAGATCTCAGAGATGGCATCTGCCACCTTCAAATCTTCCATCTTCTTTGCCACACGGTCATAGGTGCCGGCAGCTACTGCTTTCAGATCATCATCAATGGCTTTTTCTGCAGGATCGCTGCTCTCACCTTTGTTCTCCACAAGACCGCCAAAATATTTGTTGCTCATGGAAATGGTACGGTTCACCAGATTACCCAGGGTGTTTGCCAGATCAGCGTTCAGGCGCTCCACCATCAGATCCCAGGTAATGACACCGTCATTTTCGAAGGGCATCTCATGAAGTACAAAGTAACGCACGGCATCCACGCCGAAGAAATCTACCAGATCCTCTGCGTAAATCACGTTTCCTTTCGATTTACTCATCTTGCCATCGCCCTGCAGTAACCAGGGATGTCCGAATACCTGCTTCGGCAGGGGCTCGCCCAGTGCCATCAGGAAAATAGGCCAGTAAATGGTATGGAAACGGATGATATCCTTACCGATCAGGTGCAGATCCGCCGGCCAGTATTTCTTATATAGTTCATCGCTGTTGCCGTCACAGTCATAGCCTAATCCTGTGATATAGTTGGTAAGGGCATCCAGCCATACATAAACCACATGCTTCTCATCGAAATCTACGGGAATTCCCCATTTGAAAGAGGTACGGGATACGCACAGATCCTGTAAGCCGGGAAGCAGGAAATTATTCATCATCTCGTTCTTACGGGATACAGGCTGAATGAATTCCGGATGCGTGTTAATATGCTCAATCAGGCGATCCGCATATTTGCTCATCTTGAAGAAATAAGCTTCCTCTTTGGCAGGTTTTACCTCTCTTCCGCAGTCAGGACACCTACCGTCCACCAGCTGGGATTCTGTCCAGAAGGACTCACAGGGAGTACAATACAAACCTTCGTAGGCACCTTTGTAAATATCCCCCTGCTCATAGAGCTTTTTAAAGATTTTCTGTACCTGTTTCTCATGGTACTCATCGGTGGTACGAATAAATTTATCATAGGAAATATTCAGCATGTCGCAGATATCCTGGATCTGCTTTGCCACCTTGTCTACAAACTCTTTGGGAGACACGCCGGCTTCTTCTGCTTTTAACTCAATTTTCTGCCCATGCTCATCGGTTCCGGTCTGAAACCGCACATCATAGCCATCCGCACGTTTAAAGCGAACGATACTGTCCGCCAGAACGATCTCATAGCTGTTGCCGATGTGAGGCTTACCGGATGTGTAAGCAATCGCTGTCGTCAGATAATATTTTCCCTTCATTTTCATCGTCAATTACTCCTCTACTGCGCTAAAAACGCGCGAACATTGGCTGACACATCGCCTTTGAAGATTGCTGAGCCTGCCACAATCACATTGGCACCAGCCTCTGTAACCAGTGCCAGATTATCCAGCTTGATTCCTCCATCCACTTCCAAATCTGTCGAAAGCTGATGATTGGTCAGATACTCTCTCACCTTACGGATGCGCTCCGTGGACTGGGGTAAATATGCCTGTCCTCCAAAGCCCGGCTCCACGGTCATAAGAAGAAACAGTTCCACCTGGGAAAGATAAGGATAGACTGTCTCCAGCTCTGTGCCCGGCTTAATGGAAATACCTGCCTGTACGCCCGCCTCATGAATCTGGCGGATGACAGCGGCAGGATCTTCCGTGGCCTCCAGATGAAAGGTGATGCTGTCTGCACCGCAATCCACAAAATCCTGAATATAGCGCTCCGGCTTTTCGATCATCAGATGCACGTCAAAAAAGCGGTTCGTGGTCTTGCGAATGGAGGAAATCAACGGCATGCCAAAGGAGATGGAAGGGACGAACAGTCCGTCCATCACATCAATGTGAACGTACTGCGCTCCCGCCTTGTCGATCTGGACAAGCTGCTCTCCCAATTTGTTAAAATCAGCGGATAAAATAGATGGTGATAAAATCATGGCTCAATTATTTTCCTAAATATTCTTTGATGGACTGGTACACACCCTTGCCATCCAGCTTGTATTTCTCTAACAATACCTGTGCGGATGCAGATTCCCCATAGACATCCTGTACTCCTAATTTGCAGACAGGTGTGGGTGCAGCTTTGCACAACGCATCACAGACAGCGGAGCCGAGACCGCCGATAACAGAGTGCTCTTCCACGGTAACAACCTTACCCGTCTTCCTGGCACTCTTCACAATCAGGTCTTCATCCAGCGGCTTGATCGTACAGATATTGATCACCTCTGCATCCACACCGTCCGCCTTTAACATCTCTGCAGCTTCCAAAGCGCTGTTTACACAAAGGCCAGTGGCAACAATGGTCAGGTCAGTGCCTTCTTTCAGCACATTGCCTTTTCCGATTTCAAAATGATAGTCAGGTCTGTCGTTGATTACCGGTACTGCGAAACGACCGAATCTCATATACACAGGTCCCTCGTACTCATAAGCTGCTCTTACGCAGGCTCTTGCTTCAATATCATCGGAAGGATTCATAACAACCATTCCGGGAATGGTGCGCATCAGAGCGATATCCTCGTTGCACTGATGGGTTGCTCCGTCCTCACCTACGGTGATGCCGGCGTGGGTTGCACCAATCTTTACATTCAGATGAGGGTAGCCCACGCTGTTGCGTACCTGCTCAAAGGCTCTGCCTGCTGCAAACATGGCAAAGGAGCTTGCGAAGGGTACAAAACCAACGGTAGATAAACCGGCGGCAATACCAATCATATCTGCCTCTGCGATACCGCAGTCGATATGTCTGTCTGGATATGCTTTCTTAAACATGGCGGTCTTGGTAGCTGCTGCTAAGTCAGCATCCAGCACAACGATTTCGGGATGCTCTGCACCCAGCTCTACCAGAGTGGCACCATAACTTTCTCTAGTTGCAACTTTCTTTACATCTGCCATCCTCATTCACCTGCTTTCTCTAATTCGGCATCAATTTTATCCAAATCAGCCATTGCTACTGCAAACTCATCATCGTTAGGAGCCTTGCCATGCCAGTCTGCTACACCTTCCATGAAGGAAACACCTTTTCCCTTCAAGCTGTGGGCGATAATAGCAGTGGGCATACCCTTTGTCTCACGGGCCTCCTTGAAAGCAGCGCGGATTGCGTCGAAATCATGGGCATCCATGTTGATGACATGGAAATTAAATGCCTCGAATTTCTTGTCGATAGGATAAGGAGAGCATACATCGTCAACGTTTCCGTCAATCTGTAAGCCATTGTTGTCCACGATGACACAGAGGTTGTCCAGCTTACGGTGTCCTGCAAACATGGCTGCCTCCCATACCTGTCCCTCCTGGATTTCTCCATCACCCAGTAAGGTATAAACACGGAAATCTTTATCAGACATTCTGGCACCCAGTGCCATTCCAACCGCGGCTGAGATTCCCTGTCCCAGGGAACCGCTGGACATATCCACGCCGGGGATGTGTTTCATGTCAGGATGTCCTTGTAAATAAGAACCTAAGTGACGCAGAGTCAGTAAGTCTTCCTCCGGGAAGTAGCCTCTGTGTGCCAGTGCAGCGTACAGACCGGGAGCAGTGTGTCCCTTGGAGAGTACGAAACGATCTCTATTGGGGTCTTTCGGGTTTTTCGGGTCAATGTTTAATTCCTCGAAATAGAGGAAAGTAAAAATGTCGGCTGCTGATAAAGAACCGCCGGGATGTCCAGCTCTTGCACTGTGAACACCTTTTACGATTCCCTTGCGCACCTGATTTGCATGCTTTGCAAGTTCTAAATTATTCATGGTTCCCTCTTTCTGTCGTCTCTAGCGACTTCTTATCATTTAGCAGAGTCGTCAATACTATAGCACAGTTTTCCCAAAAGAAAAAGGGCTTTTTCTTATTATATAGGTTACCTCCTTTTGCAAAGCAAAACTTCAAATGAGGCTGCGAATTTTTTACTGGGACAGCAAGGAAACAGCCCCGCATAACTGCGGAGCTGTTCCTTAAAGGGATTATGCTATTTCTCAAATTACTGACATAATTTCTTGAATTCGTCAGCTACGAACTGAACCTTAGGTCCGATAACGACCTGAACACTGGTTTTACCAGGTCTGATAACACCTGCGACACCCGCCTCTTTAATCTTCTTCTCATTTACAACGGTGTTGTCTTTTACTTCCAGACGAAGTCTGGTAATGCAGTTGTCAACGCTGGTAATGTTTGCTTTACCGCCCAGACCCTCTAAGATGGTAGCTGCAATAGCGGTATAGTCATTGTTTGCCAGTTCAACAGTTGCCTCTTCTTCCTCGTCATCCTCTCTACCAGGAGTCTTTAAATCGAATTTAACAATTACGAAACGGAATACCAGGTAGAATACAATGAAAGCTGCGATTCCAAGAGGAATGATTAACCATGTCTTCTGTGCTGCCGGCAAGGATGCGGAGAACAGTAAATCAGTAGCACCAGCGGAGAAACTGAATCCTGCGCGGAAACCTACTAAAGTGGTAATTACGGTAAAGATACCGTACAGTAAAGCGTATACCAGGTACAGACCAGGAGCTAAGAACATGAAACCAAACTCGAAGGGCTCGGTAACGCCGCAGATGAATGCACATAATGCTGCGGAACCTAATAAACCGATAGCAACTTTTTTCTTCTTGGTCTTTGCAGTCTGGATCATAGCCAGAGCAGCACCAGGGATACCAAACATCATACAAGGGAAGAATCCGGACATGTACATACCAAGACTCCAAGTAACATCTGCAGATGTCTCACCAGCCCAGAAGTGGGACAGGTCGCCAAGACCGATGGTGTCGAACCAGAAGATGTTGTTCAATGCGTGATGTAATCCGGTAGGGATTAACAGACGGTTCAGGAATGCGTAGATACCAGCACCAACTGCGCCTAATCCTACGATACCGCGACCAACTGCTAACAGTAAGCCGAACAGTAAAGGCCATACGAACAGCAGGATTGCAGAAACAACGATGGAAACAACGCCAGCAACGATGGCAACGCAGCGCTTACCGCTGAAGAATGCCAGCCAGTCAGGCAGCTTGGTGTTCTTGAACTTGTTGTAGCAGGTAGCACCAATGATACCAGCCAGGATACCGATGAACGGGTTTGCAATCTTGCTGAATGCAAGAGTTTTATCTGCATTCTCAGCAAGAGAAGGCATGAGAGTTGTTACAGAACCTACTGCAAGCAGGTTTGTCATCATCAGCCAGGATGCTAATGCTGCAAGAGCAGAAGTTCCGTCATGATCATCAGCCATACCAACACCGACACCGATTACGAACAGCCATGCCATGTTGTCAATGAGGGCTCCACCTGCTTTAACCAGGAAGAAACCTAACTTCGGAACAAATCCGACAATGTCACCGCCCTGCATGGTTGCGGGACATAATAAGTAACCAATACCCATCAGAATACCACAGATGGGAAGGCACGCTACTGGAAGCATTAACGCTTTACCAAGTTTTTGTAAATACTTCATTTACACATCCTCCTTCATAAGTATAATCCCTTTTATTTTATGCCGGAATATTCCGGCTAAAATACATTATAATTTAGTTACATGAAGAACCGCTGTACCCGGCTCTACATCCTGTCCTGTGACCGCCTCTACTGCCTGGTAATCACCGGTGTTGCATACTACCATGGGCGTGATGGTATCAATACCAAGACCCTTTAACGCATCCAGGTCTACGGAAATGAGCAGATCGCCTTTCTTTACGGTATCGCCGGTGGCTTTGTGGGCTGTGAAGTGCTGCCCCTTTAAGGCGACGGTTTCCAGTCCGATATGAATCAAAAGCTCCACCCCGTCTGTGGTGGTCATGCTCACTGCATGCATGGTGTCAAATAATAAATCAATGGTTCCGTCTGCCGGTGCGAAAATCTTTCCCTCTGTGGGATAAAATGCCACACCCTTTCCCAGAATCTCCTCACCAAAGGTGGGGTCACTGACTTCACTGATGGGAACGGCTTTTCCTTTTACCGGAGCGCCGATTTCAATGCCACCCTGTTT
Source organism: uncultured Lachnospiraceae bacterium (assembly GCA_934371505.1). Classification (GTDB taxonomy): domain Bacteria; phylum Bacillota; class Clostridia; order Lachnospirales; family Lachnospiraceae; genus UMGS2037. The sequence goes on along the minus strand of CAKRNW010000019.1, from coordinate 13,115 downwards.
CTTTTTGAATAATTGAAACATCCTATCTACTCCCTTCTCTTAATTTCCCTTCATAAAAACTCTTTTAATATGAATGGCGAGATACATGATTTCCTCCTCGGTAATCGTATCGCCATATTTTTCTTTGATAAACTCCCCGACTTTTTTGCTGCAGGCAAATTCCTTCGGGTATTTCTTTTCCAGCGATGCGGCAAATTCCATATCATCATCCGGCAGAAGTTCATGGCTGCATACCCGGTGTATCAGGAATTTCAGATGGCTTAAAAAGCGCTCATAGTGGATGGAGTCCTCATCATAGTCTGCCGCCATCTCCTTCTGAATATGCTGCAGCAATTCCTGGAGCATATTGGTCATAGCAAAGGTATGACTGACATCCGTGTTATATTCTGCATTTACAATATGGAGGGCGATAAAGCCTGCCTCATCCTCGGTAAAATCCGTATGTAACTGTTCATTTAACAGATTGACAGCGTATTCGCCCAGCTGGTATTCCAGTCGGTAGAACTGTCTGATTTCCCACAGCAGTGCATTTTTCAGGCAGACTCCCTCTGCCTGGCGCTGGATTGCAAAATTGATATGGTCTGTCAGTGTGACATAGATGCTCTGGTTCAGCTTGGTATTCAGGACTTCCTTGGCTTTGGAGATAATGTTCTCAGTAAGCTGCACATGTTCCATGGGGATATTTTCCAGAATTTCCTGGAACTGTCTGGAAATCGTCTCATTTTCGATGCGGAAAACCTTTTCAATCCGGCTCACGTCAATGGCATCGCCCACATGAGCCTTGAATCCGATTCCCTTGCCCATGATAACCACTTCCTGCTGCCTGTCATCAAAAGCTGATATGACATTGTTGTTAATAATTTTCTGAATTACCATTTCTTCCTATATTCCTTGAAAAACATCATGTCGTTAGGAATAAAAAAAACCAAACCTTACTTCAATCCATTCATGAATGCTGTAAAATTTGGTTTTGCCTGCTAGCCAGTAACAATCCATTCGCTATTGTTTTATACAAGAACTATCATAGTACCATTTGTGCATTATGTCAAGTTTTTCTTTTAAATAAATTATTTATATAGAAATTTTGACATAATACACAAAAAACAATCTCGACCGGAATGTATAGTTTTATCAATTTCTTGCTGTTTTCTTTTTACAGGTTGCTCTTAAAAAATGCACTGAGACCTGCTGCAGCATCTGCCTCATCTTCGCCTTCTACCTCTACTTTGACAGTCTGTCCCTGCTTAACGCCCAGGCTCATGACCGCCATCAGTCTGGAGGCATCTACTTTTTTGCCCTCTTTCGTCAGGGAAACATGGCTCTTATATTTGCCCACTTCCTTTACCAGCAGTCCTGCAGGTCTTGCATGAATTCCTAATTCGTCCTTTACTGTGTACTCAAATGTTTTCATTCTTTCTTCCTCCTGTTTTTATTGGTTTTTATTTGGTTACTCTTGAATGAATGATTTTATCTCTCACCGGAAGGACCATGGAAGGAGAAACGGATAACTCATCGATTCCCATTTGGACAAAAGCCTCCGTCAGTTCCAAATCGGCTCCCAGTTCGCCACAGATTCCTGCCCAGATTCCTGCCTTGTGTGCGCTCTCTGCCACCATGCCAATCATGCGCAGCACGGCGGGATGATGCGCATTGTAGAAGGTGTCCAGATGCTCATTCTGACGGTCAATCGCCAGGGTATACTGGGTCAGATCATTGGTTCCAATACTGAAAAAGTCTACTTCTTTGGCAAGGTCATCGGCAATCATGACTGCTGCCGGGGTTTCAATCATCACACCCACTTCCACATCCTTATAGGAGATACCCTGTTCGGTGAGCTCTTTTTTCACATCGGCGATGATTTCCTTTGCTTTCTGTACTTCCCAGAGAGAGGTAATCATCGGCAGCATAATGGCGATATTTCCAAAGGCACTGGCACGTAACAGTGCCCGCAGCTGGGTGCGGAAAATCTCCGGTCTGGTGAGACAGATACGGATGGCACGGTAGCCCAGTGCCGGATTGTCCTCCTCATCCAGATGGAAATAATCCACCTTTTTATCTGCACCGATATCCAGGGTACGGATTATTACTTTCTTGCCAGCCATCATTTCGGCAACGGTTTTGTATGCCTTAAACTGTTCTTCCTCCGTGGGATAGTCCTGATTCTGCAAATATAAAAATTCACTGCGGAACAAGCCGATTCCTGCGGCATCGTTCTGTAATACCGCAGCCACATCCTTCACGCCGCCGATATTGGCGTAAAGTTTGATTTCCTTGCCATCCTCAGTGATGGCGGGCTTTCCTTTCAACCGCTCCAACAGTTCCCGTCTGTGTGCCTCTTCCCGCTGTTTTTCTTCGTATTCTTTGCGGACATCCTCATCCGGCTCCAAAATTACCGTTCCGGTAAATCCGTCCACGATTGCCTCTTTTCCATTGATTTCCTCTGCCACCGGGGTCAATACCAGTGCGGGAATGTTCATAGTGCGGGCGAGAATGGCGGTGTGGGAGTTCGTGGAGCCTTTTCTGGTGACAAAAGCCAGAACTTTCTCTCTATCTAACTGAATCGTCTCACTGGGAGCCAGGTCATCTGCCACAATGATGTATTTCTCATCGGAGTCTCCGGTTTCTCCGGTCTGGTTCTGTCTGTTGGAAAGGACACGAATCAGCCGCTCGGAAATGTCCTTCACATCTGCAGCGCGGGCTTTCATGTAGTCATCGTCCATCTGGGCAAACATCTGGGCAAAATTATCTCCGGTCATTGCCACAGCAAATTCCGCATTGACGGACTGGGTTTCAATCATGTTGCGGATGGAATCCAGATAGTCCAAATCCTCCAGCATCATCTGATGGATTTCAAAAATTGCTGCGTTGTCCTCGCCCACTTCCTTCACTGCCTTTTCATATAGTCCATGGAGCTGGCGTTTCGTTTCTTCCTTTGCCTGTTCAAAACGATCCATTTCCGCCGCGGTATCTTCCACCTTTACCCGGCGCACTTCATGATTCTGCGGCAGTAATTCCTTGATTTTGCCGATTGCAATGCCCCCAAATGCAATCTTTCCCTGTACACGCTGCATCACTTCTTTTTTCCTCCCTCTAACGATTTTCCCTCTGTTTATTATAGGTAGAAAAGAACAAAAAAAAACCGAAAAAGTACAGACACACAAAGCGTCTTACTTTTCCGGTTTAGTGCATCTTGATGCGAACTACCCTTCAATTACTTTTATTATATGTATCTGTTTCGTTTTTGTCAAGTTTGCTTTTTTATTTTTCGTTTTCTTCGATTTTTTTGTTACTTTTTTCCTGTCGTTTCTGTCTGTGTTTCTTAATCGCTTTCCGCAATAGCAGTAACAGAAGAACACCAGCGCTGCAGCCGCCCAGGACGGCATACAGCATGACATTGGGCTTTTTCTCCATGATACAATAGATTCCGCTGTCCCCGGTTAAGGTGGTCTGTAAGTATTCGCCGCGGCTCACCAGTTCCTCCTGCTGCCAGCCGCTCTCTTCCTCGTAGTGCCACAGTTCCACATCATCCCCATAAGGATTATAAAGACGCAGGGCTGTCTCCTGGTCAGGCTGGACATCTGCATTTTCCAACGTGATAAAGTAAATGCGGTGGTTTCCCTCCATGCCTTCCGGTGCCTGCAGGTCAAAACCGGTTTCCTCGTCGGTGGACACATGGAGTACCGCATCCCCGGTGAAGGCGCTTTCCACTAAGGCATAGGGCTTTTTCCGCGGACTTCGCTTCTCATCACTTTCCTCGGCAGCAACGGTCTGCTCCGCATGGGCATCACTCTGCACCACGCTTACCTTTTCCACATATTCTGCCTCTAAGACCCGGTTGCCGGTCATTCTCTGCCCGGACACATCTTCCCATACACCGTAATAACCTTCTTTTTCCGGGATTTCCGGATAGGTGAGGTGATCCAGGGAATCGCCGTAAGCCACTTCCTCATAGCCCAGCACCTGATCCTCGGTGCGGTAAGTAATTTTCAAATGCCGGAACGCCTGAGGGATTCCCTCGATTTCCAGCATTTCTTCATAAGAAATGGACTGGGCAATTCCGTCATAGCTGATACCGTCAATTCCGTAGAGGGCATCCCCGGCGAAGAAGTTGTTCTTTACCTTCTGCTGTTCGTCTTCCTCTTTTTCATAGGAAGAAACCTGACCGGCGATGGCACCGCTTTGTCCCACGGCTGCCTCCACTCTCGCCAGACTGCAGCAATCGGTAAGTTCCTCGGCATAGCCGGCGATACCGCCCACGTTTTTGCCGCCGCTTACATCACTGATGGCATAGCAGCTGCGGATGACAGACAGGGACTGGCCGCAGATGCCGCCCACGAAATCTCCCTCGGTGCTCTCCACACTGCCATAGGACTCGGAATGCACCACCGCACCGATTCTCATGTAGCCAGCTACGCCCCCTGCGCCATCTTTTTTCGCAGTGATGTAACCCTCGTTGACACAGCTGCGGATCACACAGCGGGTAACGTAACGGTTGCCGATGGTATAGTCCACATTGCCTGCCGCATTTTCCTCCGGGTCTTCCTCGTCAATCGCCATGGAACCGGCGATACCGCCTACGTTGATGTCGCCGTTGACAATTCCTTTATTTCTGCTGTTCTCAATCCATCCGTCCCCGGATTCCTCCAGCTGCTCATCGGAGACATCCTGGTAAAAGCTGTCCTGAATGGAAGTGACATCACTGTCATCCGTCACATCCAGCTGGTCCATGAGAAGATTGAATACCACGTTAATCTGGTCGTTCACTGCCAGCAAATCCTGGGTTACCACATCAGAATAGCGGGAGGTGTCATCACTGATACTCTGGAGGCAGTCATTCATGGCACTCAGCTGATCATACAGTGCCTGTCTGTCCTGGTCAAACTGCTCTCCCAGACGGGTGAAACGAATTTCTTCCTGGGCATTGATATAGTTTACAATCGCCCGGGCTGCATCCGACGCGGCATTCAGCGCACTGATGGCATCCTCTCCGTTTTTACTGGCGTTTTCCAAATCCTTAAAGCCGTCCTGGAGCGCGTCATCCAAGGCAGGTCCGTAGATTGCCATCAGGTCGTTCACATCCTGTAACACAGCGTATAAGTCGGTGCTGACCTGGGTGAGTGCGTTCTGGAAATCGTCACCCTTTATGATCGCTTCAATATCCTGCTGTTTTTTGACATCCGGGTCATCACTGTTGAGAATATCCTGTATGTCCTTCACGTACTTATCCAGAGCATCCAGACTGTCCTGAAGCTTGTTATTATCTGCCTCCAGTCGGTCCTTGATAGGCTGTGTCTGGCTGGAATCCACCCGATTCTCCACGTTCAAATCCTGAATGGCTTTCTTTACATTATTATTTAAGTCATTCAGGCGGTTCCGCATGGCATCACTCTGGTTTAACACGTTGGGCACCATGTTCATCACCTGATTTACCCGTTGGGAAACCTTATCTGCCGCATCCATGTTGCTGTCGGCAAAATCCGACATCTGGTCAGCCATGGATTTTCCGGTGTCCAATGTCTGTTTGGAGTAATCCAGCAGTTTGTCCGTGTCTGCCTTCACCACGTTTTTGCCGGACTGCATATCCCTGATGGTTTTCTGTATCAGGTCGTGGAGCCTATTCACCTCAGAGCGCAGGGATTCCGCCTCGTTCAGCTCAATGAAAGGCTCCATCTGTCCCACGATGCCACCCACATCCTTCCGTCCGTTGACGGTGCCGTTGTTGGTACACTGATCCACCATGCCTGCCTGACGTCCTGCGATGCCGCCCACATTGTAGCCGGTATGCTCATAGCCCACTCTTCCTGCATTGGTGCAAAGTCCGATATAGCCATCGGAACAGCCTGCGATACCACCGGTGTCCACACCGCTGTGAATCTGCACATTGGAATTGGTGTCATCCACACTGCGGAGCCATGCAAGACCCATCTCGTCATCCTGTTCCACCCATTCCGTGTCATCGTTGATTCCCGCCTGGTTTATGGTTGACATAATCATGCCGTGGTTTTTGCCCGCCACGCCGCCGGTGGCATAGTAGCCGGTGATGCGTCCTATCACCATGGAATCGCTGATGAGTCCCGTGCTTTCGTTGATGCCCACAATGCCTCCGGTAATATTTTTGCCATCCACCGTTCCTGCAAAAGTGCAGTTGCGGATGGTGCCGTAATTGACACCCACCAGTCCGCCTACACATTCTTTTTCATCGTTGGATCTGATCTCTGCCTCCAGACGTAAATCCCGGATTTCTCCGGCGTGTCCGATATAGCGGAACAGTCCGGTCACATAACCGGCTCCTTCATAAGTAAATCCGGAAATGGTATGACTTTCCCCGTAAAAGAATCCGTTGAACACGGAAATCGGTTCCAACTCCACTCCATCCAGGTTTAAATCTGCCATGAGGTGGACTTCTTTATCTGCGGACCAGGTATCCACATGGCACTGTCTGGAGAATTTCTGTAAATCCTCCACGGTGTAAATATCCACCCGTTCATAAGTCTGGGTGGTGCCGGTCTGGGTGGTGTTTTCTTCAGCCTGAACCTCCGTCACCGGAAGGGTGGAAAAGAGTAAGGATGCGGTAACGGCAGCTCCCATCATGGCTCTGTACAAATTCCGTCTAGTTCTCGCTTTCATGTTCCCCGCCTCCTTCCTGATTGAATTCCGGGATGGCAAGATTCGGCGGCATGTTTCGCTGTGCCTCCTCCTCTGTCACTTTTTCTACTTTACCCATATTCACAATAAGGTTTGCCTCACCTCGTACAAAGCCGTGAAGTTCTCCCACTATCGTACCATTGATTTGTCCCTGCACCATGCCGTCTACCCGCATCAGTCCTGTGGTTTTTTCCATCTTTAAAGGCATGGTCACGGCAAAGGAGGTCTTTTCGATAATCTTCTCGCCTACCAGTAGGATCTGGGGCAGGACAAACATAACGGTAATTAAAGAAATGATGGTACCTCTCCCCAGACACTGGCCGATACCACAAATCGCACCATCGGAGGACATCTGTCCGATGAGGATGCCCGCCAGTGCCATCATGGAACCGGAGGTCACGATGGTGGGGAACGCAAAGTTCATGGTTTCAATAATGGCATCTCTCCTGGACATTTTATTCTTTAATTCCATGAAACGCCCGGAAATAACAATGGCGTAGTCAATATTGGCACCCATCTGAATGGAGCTGACAATCAGGTAGCTCATAAAGAACAGGTTTTTGTGTTCCAGTACCGGGAAGGAGAAGTTGATCCAGATAACGCCCTGGATAACCAGAACCAGCAATACCGGCATGCCTGCTGACATGAAGGTAAACAGCAGAACCACCAGCACAGCCAGAATGGAAACCACACTGACAACGATATTATCCCGTTGGAAAGTTTTATACAGATCATACTGGCTTGTGGAATCGCCGGGAAGTAAAATCTGGTTCGCAGGGTAATATTTACCTGCCACATCGTGGATGGTATCCAGAAACGCAAAGGTTTCATCGCCACCCAGGGGCATGTTCAGATACACCAGCATACGGCTGTAGTTTTCCCCCTGCAGCTGATCCTGGGCAATCTTCATCTTGGTGTGAGCATCCTCCAGGGTATCCATCATATCATCGTCCAGGGTGACATAACCCTCGTCCACCTCGTCATAGAGGAACATAAACATATCGATTAAGGGTACGCTATAGCTGGAAAAGCCATTGATAATCTTGGCGTAATTTTCATCATTCACCGCATATGCCATATAGAGAAATTCCGCCACCTCATAGTCCATTTCCAACAGTTCCGAGAAATCTCTGGCAGTCAGCTTATCCGTCAACATGTAACCGTCCAGTGCCTCTGTGTTGGAAAGTCCCTGGCAGTGGCTGACCTCATCATAAGTTTCCAGATCTTCCAGCAGTTTTCTCTCGGTTTCATAGCTGCCTGCGGGTACAATCAGCGCCACCATGTTATTTTTGCCGAAAGCCTCCTCAATCCGTTCATCCACCAGCATGGATTGGCTCTGGATGGGTGTTTCCACAGAATCGTAGCCGTATACATAAGGACATTTCTGGGAAAGAATTGCCGCTGCAATAATGACTACCAGAAAAATAGGGGGCATGATATAATGGGTCTTGTAGGCAAATTTTCCCACGAAGGGAATCTTCGGGATAAAGCTTTTGTGTCTGGTCTTATCCATGAGATTGCCAAATACCATAATCAGACCTGGCATCAGCAGGAATACGGACAACAGGCTTAGGAAAATCGCACGGATCAGACACAGGGCCATATCCATACCGATTTTGTACTGCATGAACATCATGGCAACCAGACCGCCGATGGTGGTGAGAGAGCTGGAGGAAATCTCCGGGATCGCCTTACTCAGCGCAATGATATCAGCCTCCCGGACACCCAATGTCTGGTGCTCTTCTTTATAACGGTTACAGAAAATAATCGCATAGTCGATGGACAATGCCAGCTGCAGCACAATGGTTACGGAGTTGGACACGAAGGAAATGCTGCCCATCATAAAGTTGGTACCCTTCGTGATCAATGCCGCCGAGATAAAGGTCAATAGCAGCACCGGCACTTCTGCCCAGGTCTGGGAGGTCAGCAGTAAAATGGAAACCACGATGATGGCAACCAGTACGCTGATGACGGACATCTGCTGTTCGATTTCCTCGGCGGAGGAGTCTCCCATGGAGGTGGACACATAGATGTCGTAGCCGTCCAGCATCGTTTCCACTTCATCCAACGCCTCCAGCGCCCGGTCATCGTCCTCCTCATACCCAAAAGTAATATCATACAGGGCAGAGAAATTGTTGTAGTGGTCTTTGGTGTTATCGTAAGTCAGCATAATGACATCATCCATCGCCTCAATGTCATCCGCCAGCTCCTGCGCCTCGTCCTGATTAATGTTGGTCACCATGACTTTGGCAGTGCCATATGTAATGAATTCCTCTTCCATCAAATCCAGACCCTGTCTGGTCTCTGTGGTACCGGGAAGGAAAGCGGACAAATCATTTTCCACCTCAACCCAGTTCATGGCAACCACAGAAAAGATAATGGCAATGCCAAACAACAGAAAAAACAGGTTTCGTCTGTCTACAATAAATGTGGCAACCTTCACCATGAAATTGCCCTCTTCTTTTACTTTGTTTTCCTTTGACATCTCTCCGCTCCTCATTTCTTTTCTTGAAAAAATAACAACGACTCGTCTAAAATAATCCGATTGTTTCCTGTCATTTTTCTCCTCATTTCTGCGCACGCCTCTTGCACAAAATGCTATATCCGTTTTCACAGTTTCAAAATACAACAGCTGTCTGACCTTGTAAATATACTTTATATAAATTTTAGGAAATACGAGATCTTCCCGAACATTTCCTCAAAATTTGTTGATGTATAAATATAGCAGTGTTATAGTGGAAAAGGGATTTCTATACATTTACCATTGAATCATAGGAAGGGAGCACACATGAATTTATGAACCGTAAAAATTTAAGTGATATCCAGAGAAATAATCAGACTGCTCTGGCCGGTCACACCATCGAGGCAATCATTATTTCCATTTTTTATCTCGCACGTTTCCTGCGGGGCGAACGGAGTCTTGCATATGCCCTGTTGATTATTGTTCTGGCTTTGATTCCCGTTGTGTTGGGACAGTTCTTCTTCCTGCGCAACAGAGAGACTTCTATGATTAAGCATACCGTGGGAATTGGTTTTGCCATCACCTACACGGTTATGGTACTGACTACAGAGAATGCTAATATTTATGTATTGGTCATTCCCATGATTCTTCTGGTTTCCGTTTTCAATGATGTCAAATTCTCTGCCGCGATCAATACCGGAACTATCATTCTCAGCCTGATCATGACCATCGGCGGTGCTTTTACCGGGAAATTCGGTTACAAAGGTTTCGATGATGCTATTGTCCAGGTGGTTGCCATGGTTCTTGTCGGTATTTATTCCATCTACGCAGCGAAAACCTCGAATGCCAATAATCAGCAAAAACTGGATCATATTAAAGAGGAACAGGATAAGACAGAAAAACTTCTGAACAGTCTTTCCTCCCTTTCCCAGCAAATGCAGACCGGTATGGAAGATATCTATGCAAAAGTCGAAAGTCTCAATGCCTCTTCCAGTTCCACAAAGGATGCTATGAGCGAAGTGGGAAGCGGCACTACGGAAACTGCCAATGCGGTTCAGAATCAGCTGCTTCAGACCGAGGAAATTCAGCACAAGGTAGATCAGGTGAGTGATGCTGCGGAGCAGATCAGTCAAAATATGGTACAGACCATGGATGTTCTGAAGAATGCAAATAAAGAAGTGGCCATTCTGGTGTCCCAGGTAGAGCAGTCTGTAAAAGAAGGTGTTAATGTTGCCGGTAAGCTGGAAACTTTAGATCAATACATAGAAGAGATGCATTCCATCGTAGATTTGATTGGTGGAGTTGCCTCCCAGACCAGTCTGTTGGCATTGAATGCCAGCATTGAGGCGGCAAGAGCCGGGGAAGCCGGCCGGGGATTTTCCGTAGTTGCAACGGAAATTTCAAAGATGGCCACTCAGACAAAAGATGCCACCGTACATATCACCGATTTAATCAAAAATATCTCCAATGCGATCAGTGAAGTGGTAACCGTAGTCCGTGAAATGATCACCGCCATCAACGAAGAAAAGCAATCCACAGAAAATACAGCAGGTAACTTTTCACACATTCAGAATAACACACTGGAAATTCAGAAAAATACAGAACAGTTGACCCAGAATGTCAGCGAATTAAAGGTTGCCAATGAGCAGATCGTAAGCTCTATCGAAACCATCTCCGCAATTTCCGAAGAGGTGGCTGCCCATGCCAATCAGACCATGGATGCCCAGGAAAAGAACACTACGGTTCTGAATCAGATTACGGACCGCATGCAGTCCCTGATCGAATTGACGAAATAATAACGTAAAAGGAGCGCCTGAGTTATACACTCAGACACTCCTTTATTATAGGGAAGTTTATGGTGTTATCTTAACCAAAATATCTCTTTAACAGACTCTCAAATGCTTTACCATGACGAGCCTCGTCACGAGCCATCTCATGAACGGTATCATGGATTGCATCAAGGTTTGCAGCCTTTGCGCGTTTTGCCAGATCGGTTTTACCTGCGGTTGCACCGTTCTCAGCATCTACACGAAGCTGTAAATTTTTCTTGGTGGAATCTGTTACCACTTCACCTAACAGCTCTGCAAATTTTGCAGCATGCTCAGCCTCTTCGTAAGCAGCTTTTTCATAGTACATACCGATTTCAGGATAACCCTCACGGAATGCAACTCTTGCCATTGCAAGATACATACCTACCTCGGTGCACTCACCGTTAAAGTTTGCTCTCAGATCAGCCATGATATCTTCGCTCACACCCTGTGCTACACCCACAACGTGCTCTGCTGCCCACTCCTTCTCGCCATTCTGTGCAGTGAATTTCTCTGCCGGTGCTCCACAAACGGGGCATTTCTCCGGTGCTGCATCTCCTTCATGAACATAACCACATACCTGACATACAAATTTCATTTTTCTTCTCCTTTTCTTTTCCTCTACTTTTTTTGTTATTTTTATCATTTACTGCCAAATTATTCGGCAGCAACATTACCATTTTTACAGTTCCTGCAAAGACCGTGGAAGTAAGTCACATGACCTTCTATGGTTCCGTCAAAGTTCGCCCTGGCAGTGTCCAGAATGTCTTCAATGCTTTCCATCTCCAGATCTATAACCGCTCCACATTTTGAACAGATGAAATGATAATGTGGGGTGATGTCCGCATCGAAATGGTCGGTGCCATCTCCCACGCGCAGCCGCTGGATCTGCCCCATATCGGCTAACAAGGTGAGGTTCCGGTAAACCGTTCCCAGACTGATATTGGGACGCTCCATCCGCACATTCTCGTACACCACATCTGCTGTGGGATGGTCTTTTCTGGTTTTCAGGAACATATAAATCATTTCTCGCTGCTTACTGTGTTTAACTGCCATCGGTTTCCTTTCCGTAATAGTAATTATTACTGATATTGATTATAGAAAAAAACCAGCCGGCTGTCAACTGGTTTTTCAAAATTTTTATGAATTCTTTTTTAACTGCTGATAAAGCTGTTCCACGGTGGCTCTGTCTGCCAGTCCTTCGGAAAAGGCACTGGCGCTTCCCGCCGCCATGCCCATGAGAAAGGCATGTGCAAAGTCCTGCTTTTCCAAATAACCGGCGAGAAAGCCCGCTACCATGGAGTCCCCGGCGCCCACCGCGTTAATGAGTTTCCCTCTGGGAACCTCGCTTTCGTAAACCACGCCGTTCTGATCAAGGAGCACCGCACCGGCGCCGCCTAAAGAAACCAGCACATTCTGTGCTCCCCATTCCTGAAGTTTTCCGGCATAGGGAATCACCTGCTCTCTGGTGGACAGCTCCACGTCAAAAAGCTCACTCAGCTCCTGGTGGTTGGGTTTCATCAAGAAAGGATGCAGCGGCAGGGTTTTTAACAGGGCATCTCCGATAGCATCCACAATGACCGGAATTCCCTTTCCATCCACTTCTTCCATTAAATCCTTATAAATATCGGTAGTCACGCTTCCCGGAAGGCTGCCGGAGAGAATAAGGATATCCCCCCGGGTCAGCGCGGACAGCTTTTTCCGCAATTCCTCCAGATTTTTCTCCGAAAGAATGGGCCCGCTGGCGTTGATTTCCGTGGCGTCCATCTGTTTCAATTTTACATTTAACCGCGACATTCCCCCGGGAAGTTCAATGAAATCCGTGGCAATTCCCGTGGTTTCCATCTGCCGCTTGATTTCCTGTCCGGTAAAGCCTGCCAGAAAGCCCAGGGCGATGCTTTCCAGTCCCAGATTATGTAGAACCCAGGACACATTGATGCCCTTTCCTCCGGGACGGTAAACCTCCTCGTTCGAGCGATTGGTTTTGCCGATGGCAAAATGCTCCACAGACAGAAAATAGTCCAAAGATGGATTCAAAGTCACTGTATAAATCATAATTTCAATCCTTTAAAATAAACGGTCGAAACGCTCCATCGCCTCTTTTGTATTTTCACGATTTCCAAAAGAAGTGAGACGGAAGAAATTCTTGCCGTTCTCGCCAAAGCCTGCGCCCGGTGTACCAACTACCTGGGCATTTTCCA
>CAKRNW010000018.1 GCA_934371505.1 uncultured Lachnospiraceae bacterium | reverse complement strand
GCTGTAGCGAAGTATTTCCGGTTGAAATCCGAGACATTAGGGTTGGATTACTCCGATTATGAGAATATCCAGGTAGCCGTACCTGCGGATGTGGTTCGTCCTGACACCGTTCCGCCGGAGTACTGCACCATGACCCTTGACAGCGTGGACTACAAAACCGGAGAGGTGAAAGTTTCCGTGGAAGCTGCCGATGCCGACACCGTGATCCATTATGTGGATTTTAGTCTGGATGGAGGTGCCACCTGGCAGGATTTACAGGCCTTTGACGGCACGAAAAGGACTTTTACCCTACAGGCCAGGATGGGATCCACACCTACGCTGGTGGCCAGAGCCTACGATCTCTATGATCTGAAAACAGAAAGTGAACCTTTGCGGCTGAATACTTTTACCATCACACCTACGCCGGTGGATCCGGAGGAGGAGATTCGTATGGAAGAAAGTAAGGAAGCGGCAGTGGAGGAGGCCACTCCGGATACACCGAAAGATGTGGTGGAATATACGGTTCAACAGGGAAGCCATACTGTTGATCTGGTTATGTATGGATTGATCGGTGTGCTGGTGGCACTATTGGTTTTGCTCTGTGGATTTTTAATCTCTATTTTTCTTACCAACAGAAAGATGAGACGGCGCAAAAAATCACACACAAAAGTGTCATTTTAATCCGTGCCTTCAGATAGGAACCAAGCGACAGGGAAGTTCCCCGGATCATGCTTTTGGTTTGAAACAGACAGGAGAGTCCGCCAAACTGCAAGGCACCCATACAAAAAACTACCAGGATGGCGGGTGGAAGGGTTATAGCTGCCTTTCCATCCTGTAGAAGGCCAGGCAGAAAAGAAAGCCCTCCTGTAATTTCCAACAGAAGATAGAAAAAAGACTTCAGATAGAGAAAGCTCCGGGTGTGCTGTAACGCTTGGGGAAAACATTCCAGTGCTACCAGAAAAACAGGAAAAAACATCATGTATCCGGCAAGCCGGCTGATGGCAGTGAGATTTCCCGTTACGATGGCATCGAAATTCGGTTCGGTTACTGCTGGAAAACAAGTGGTGCTTTCTGTTGCCGATAAAGCACAGGAGGTTTGAGATGACAGGCTTTTATTGAGAAGGAATACTTCTTTTATGCCAAAGCAAAGAGGAATTCCATACATTCCCATCAGTGCTGCAGGGAGCGGAAATGCCGGGCAGATCCGGTGCAGGATGGGATAGGCGAAGCTGATGAAATAAACGGGGCCAATCTGGTTACAGAAGTTTAAAAGAGTTTGCGCCATGGAAAGAGAAAGCTGCCCACGATGTTGAAGATCTGCAACTGTTTTTGCTCCCATGGGAAAACCACAGAGAAATCCTATCAGGATGGAGTACAAACCGGCGTCCGGCAGCCGGTACAGAATTTTCAGAATAGGACGGAACAACATTAAAAAGACGGGAATCAGATCAAAACAGATCAGAAGCTGACTCATCATCATAAAAGGAAACAGGGCGGGAATCATTCGTTCCCACCAGAGTGTGAGCCCTGTTAAGGTGTAAGTCAGGGCTTCTGATGGAAAAAGAAGCAGCATTGTCATACAGAGAAGCAGGGAAGAGGCTGCCAGAATTCGTTTCAAAATAAAATCTCCTATCAAGCTTTTTATTAGGAATATATGGAGTTTTAAAATATTTAGAAGGATTTTCATGAATGATTCGTTTAGATAAATATATGTGTGATTTGGGAATCGGATCCAGAAGCGAAGTGAAAAACTGGATTCGCAAGGGAATGGTTATAGTGGATGGTGAAGTAGCCGGGAAGCCGGAGCAGAAGCTGGATGAACAGACGGCAGTACTTACCTTTCAGGGACAGGAATATTCCTATGTACGCCATGTCTATTACATGATGAACAAACCGGCGGGAGTGATCACAGCCACTTCTGATGCCAGAGAACGCACAGTTCTGGATCTGCTGAGGGAGGAACTGACTGCACAGGATATCCCCCTTCGTCCCGGAATTTCCCCTGTAGGCCGTCTGGATAAGGATACGGAGGGACTTCTTTTACTTACCAATGACGGGGCATTATCCCATCATTTGCTTTCCCCCAGACATCATGTAGCCAAAACCTATGAAGTACATTGTGCAAAGCCGATTTTAAGGGATGCAGTGGCACAGTTAAAAGCAGGAGTGGATATCGGAGAAGAATCCCCCACCTTGCCAGCTGAAGTGACGGTGTTGACTGATTCAGTCATTTTGCTGACTATTTATGAAGGCAAGTTTCATCAGATAAAACGGATGATGCAGGCAGTGGATAACGAGGTCGTCTATCTGAAACGACTGCAAATGGGAACCCTTTGTCTGGATGAAAGCTTGAAAAAAGGAGGCATTCGGCCTCTGACGATGGAGGAATTACATGATCTCCAATGATTTTTTACCGATTTCCAAAGAGGATATGAAACGCCAGGGCATTGAACAGCTGGATTTTGTCTATGTCATTGCGGATGCCTATGTGGATCATCCATCTTTTGGACATGCCATTATCAGTCGTGTGCTTCAGGCCCACGGTTATACCGTAGGAATTATTTCCCAGCCGGATTGGAAAGAGGATACCAGTATTTCGATTTTGGGAGAACCAAGGCTTGCTTTTATTGTCAATGGCGGGAATATGGATCCTATGGTAAATCATTACACGGTGGCAAAGAAGAGACGGCACAGTGATGCTTATACCCCCGGTGGTGTGATAGGAAAGCGCCCCGATCATGCAACCATCGTATACGGAAATCTGATCCGTAAGACTTACAAAACCAAGCCGGTGATTATCGGTGGCATTGAGGCATCTTTGCGTCGCCTTGCCCACTATGATTACTGGTCGGATCATTTCAAACGTTCCATACTTTTGGATGCCCAGGCAGATTTGATTTCCTATGGGATGGGAGAGAAATCCATTGTGGAAATTGCAGATGGATTAAATGCCGGCATTGAAGTAAAGGATCTGACCTATATTCCTGGAACGGTCTATAAAACCAGGGATCTCTCCAGTCTCTATGAGCCGATACTCTTACCCACCTATGAGGAGATGGTGCAGGATAAGACAAAATATGCGGAAAGTTTCCGAATTCAATATGAAAATACAGATCCTTTCACAGGGAAAAATCTGGTGGAGGGATATGCTCATGGTATTTATGTAGTACAGAATCCTCCATCGGAACCTTTGACGATGCAGGAGATGGATGATATCTATGATTTGCCCTATATGCGAACCTATCATCCCAGCTATGAGGCGGCGGGCGGGGTTCCTGCCATCGAGGAAATCCGTTTTTCTCTCACCAGCAATCGTGGGTGTTTTGGTGGGTGCAGCTTTTGCGCCCTGACCTTTCATCAGGGCCGTACGGTACAGGTGCGCAGTCATGAATCCATCATTAAGGAAGCAAAATTGATGACCCAGGATCCGGCATTTAAGGGATACCTGCATGATGTGGGAGGACCCACTGCCAATTTCCGGCATCCCTCCTGTGAAAAACAGCTTCGGGTGGGAGTGTGCAAAAACAAACAGTGTCTTTTCCCAAAGCCTTGTGCCAACCTTACCGTTGACCATCAGGATTATCTGAAGCTTCTGCGTAGTCTTCGGGCACTTCCCGGGGTGAAGAAGGTGTTTGTCCGTTCCGGCATCCGTTTTGATTATCTTCTGGCAGATCCGGATGATACCTTTTTTAAGGAACTGATCAAATATCATGTGAGTGGTCAGCTGAGAGTGGCACCGGAACATATCTCCGACAGAGTGTTAAAGCTTATGGGTAAGCCGGAGAATCAGGTGTACCGGAAGTTTTTAGTGAAATATGACCGGCTGAATCAGCAGATGCACTTAAAGCAGTATGCGGTTCCCTATCTGATGAGCTCCCATCCGGGTTCCACCCTAAAGGAAGCCATTGAACTGGCGGAATATCTCCGGGATTTAGGTTATATGCCGGAGCAGGTGCAGGATTTTTATCCTACGCCTTCCACAGTATCCACGGTGATGTATTACACCGGGATTGATCCCCGGACCGGCGAGACGGTTTTTGTATGTCGCAATCCCCACGAGAAGGCCATGCAGCGGGCTCTGATTCAATATCGGGATCCTCAGAACTATGAGCTGGTAAAAGAGGCTCTGCTAAGGGCGGGACGGGCAGACCTAATCGGCTTTGGAGAGAACTGTCTGATTCCACCTCGGAAACTGGGTGGGAAACCGGATAAAAAACCGGATAAAAAACGGCAGGAATACCGAAAAATCAATTCCGGGAAAACGACAAAAGTAAGCAATAACAGAAAGGCAAAACATAAATGAGAAAGACACAACGTGTTACAAAAGGCCAATATGGTTATATGGTGTACCAGAAGAAATTCACCATGATCCGCTCCATCGCCTACTTCGGCATTTCCCTGGCGATTTACATCATGGGACGGATATCCACCGGAACCAATGCAAATCTACTGTCCGTCGTGGCAGTGTTAGGATGTCTGCCTGCCAGCAAAAGCATGGTCAATGCCATCATGTTTCTCCGGGCAAAAGAATGTAGCGAGGATTTACACCGGAAAATTGAACCTGCGGTGGGTGAACTGGACGGCGGCTATGACTTTCTGCTGACTTCCTATTCAGCTAATTTTGCCCTGAGCCATGTGGTCATCCGGGGAAATAACCTCTGTGGCATCACAGAGGATCCCAAGTGTGATGTGACAAAGGCGCAGCAGCATCTGGATGATCTGTTTCGCCAGAATTCCTTTAAGGGAATGACTTTTAAAATTTTTACGGAACCAGGAAAATATACGGAGCGCTTGCAACAGCTGCAAAAGCTGGAGAAAAGCGGACAGGAAGCTGAAATGCTACAGCTTGTGGGGAACCTTTCTTTATGAGAACCTTTACCATCGGATCCAATGAGGCGGGACAACGTTTTGATAAATATCTGCATAAACTTCTTCCGGAGGCGGGGAATTCTTTTCTGTATAAAATGCTGCGGAAAAAGAATATTACGCTGAATAACGGCAAAGCGGAAGGGCGGGAGATGCTAAATCCGGGAGATACGGTGAAACTCTTTTTGGCAGAGGAAACTTTTTTGAAGTTTGCGGGAGGAGACAAGGCATCTGCACCTGCAAGTGCCTTGTCAAATGCCTCGACAGCATCCTCTGGGAATTCTTCCGTTTCCGAATACCAGAGGGCTTACCAGACCTTAAACAGCCGGAAAAATAAGCCGGTGGTTCTCTGGGAAGATGCGGACCTTCTCATTGCGGACAAACCGGCAGGAATTCTGACCCAGAAAGCAGCGCCGGGGGATTTGTCTATGAATGAATGGTTGATCGGTTATCTGTTGGAAACCGGAGCAATCACAGCCACGCAGCTTATCACCTTTCATCCTTCCGTCTGTAATCGCCTTGACCGCAATACCAGCGGATTGGTTTTGTGCGGGAAAAGCCTTGCAGGTTCCCAATTACTCAGTGAACTCATCAGAGAGCGCAGCATTGGAAAATTTTATCGGACCATTGTGAGGGGAACGATTAAGAAGAGCCAGCACATGGAAGGCTTTTTATATAAAGATGAATATAGCAACCAAGTGACGATCTACCGGGACAAAGCACAGGCAAAACCGGAACAGCAGAAAGGACTGTCTGCCATCAGAACTTCCTATACTCCATTGCAGACCTTCAAAGTAAAAGGACAGGCTTTCACCTATCTGGAAATTCAGCTGCATACAGGAAAAGCCCATCAGATCCGTGCCCATCTGGCTTCCATCGGTCATCCCATTCTGGGAGACACAAAGTATGGGAATTCCGCATGTAACCAGATGGCACAAAGGATCTGGCATTTGCCGTACCAGTTACTTCATGCCTACCGGGTGGCTTTTCCTGAAATGAAGGGAACAGGGGAACAACTGAGCAAAAAATCGGTGACAGCACCCCTTCCTCCGTTTTTTTCACAGATTTTAGATGCAGGAGAATAGAAAGACTGCTAGATAACAGGAGAACGTTTCATGGCAACATGGAATTCAAGAGGTCTGCGGGGTTCCACCCTGGAGGATCTCATCAACCGTACCAATGAAAAATATCTGGAGAGCGGGCTGGCACTGATTCAAAAAATTCCCACGCCCATCACTCCTATTAAAATTGATAAGGAGAGCCGTCACATTACCCTGGCATATTTTGAACAGAAAAGTACGGTGGACTATATCGGAGCTGTTCAGGGGATTCCGGTCTGTTTTGATGCAAAGGAATGTCAATCCGATACTTTTGCCCTGCAAAATATCCATGAACATCAGGTGAAATTTATGCAGGATTTTGAAAAGCAGGGTGGCATTGCCTTCTTTCTGATCTATTATACTTCCAAAGATCTTTTTTATTATCTCCCATTGGAAATGCTGCTCTTTTTCTGGGAACGTGCAATCAAAGGAGGACGGAAGAGTTTCCGCTATGAGGAACTAAATCCTGCCTATATTTTGCCGAAAAAGAACGGTGTTCTGGTTCCCTATCTGGATATTTTGCAAAAAGATCTGGAAGATCGTGATTAATTTCAAAGATAGAATTGACATTACCGAAACTTTTCTATATACTACAGATAGTTTCACTCGCTACCACGTTACTACGGTAAAGCACTTATGGAAAGGCTGACAGAATGATGAATCAACGTTTGTTACATACACCGGAAGGTGTCCGTGATATCTACGGTTCGGAATATGCCCGTAAGCTTTCGGTACAGAATACCCTGCTGAGACAGTTCAGGCTTTACGGCTTTGAGGATATCCAGACTCCCACCTTTGAGTTTTTTGATGTGTTTTCCAGTGAGATCGGTACAACCCCTTCCAAGGAATTATACAAATTTTTTGATAAAGAGGGAAACACGCTGGTGCTCCGACCTGATTTCACGCCGTCCATGGCGCGGTGTGCTGCCAAATATTTTATGGAAGAGAAGAAGCCCATCCGTTTCTGCTACGCGGGAAATACCTTTACCAATACTTCCAATTTACAGGGAAAATTAAAGGAAGTGACCCAGCTTGGTGTGGAACTGATCGGAGATGATTCCGTTTATGCGGATGCAGAAATGCTCTGTATGGTAATCAATGCCTTAAAAGCTATCGGACTTACCAAATTTCAGGTGAGTATCGGCGAGGTGGAGTATTTCAAAGGAATCTGTGAGGATTCAGGGCTGGATGAGGGAACAGAACTGGCACTCCGTGATTTTATTTCCACCAAGAATTACTTCGGTGCAAGAGATTTGTTGATGGAACGGCAGATCAAGCCGGAGGACATGGAGGTGCTGTTAAAGTCAGCGGATTTGTTCGGTGATTTTAACTCTCTCAAGGAGGCTCGTTCCCTGGCCAATCATGCCCGTTCCCTGGCCGCTATTGACCGCTTGGAGCAGGTTTATGAGGTTTTGAAACTCTATGGTGTGGAAGAGTATGTTTCTTTTGATTTAGGTATGCTTTCCAAATATAATTATTACACAGGAATCATTTTCAAAGCCTACACCTATGGTATCGGGGATGCCATTGTAAAGGGTGGACGATATGATTCCCTGCTTTCCCGTTTTGGAAAAGAAGCACCGGCTATCGGCTGCGCGGTGGTCATTGACGATGTGATGGAGGCACTGAAACGACAGGGAATCCGTGTTCCCATCGAAGAAACGAAGCAGGTACTGACTTATCATTCTGATAATTTTAAACAGATGCTTCAGCAAGCTTCCAGGTTACGCGAAAAAGGCGTAGCGGTAGAGCTGAGACCTGCTGATTAGATTGTTGGTAGACATAATATTGTTATGTAAACTAATGCTGCAGAATGGGAAAGGTTTAAGAAATCATGAGTGAAGAAAGATATATTACCTTTGCATTGGGTAAAGGAAGACTGGCAGAGCGCACTTTGGAATTACTGGAAGAGATCGGTATCACCTGTGAAGAGATGAAGGATAAGAAGACCCGCAAGCTGATCTTCGTCAATGAAGAACAGAAGTTGAAGTTTTTCCTGTCCAAGGGACCGGATGTACCAACCTATGTAGAATATGGAGCGGCTGATATAGGCGTGGTGGGTAAAGATACCATTCTGGAAGAAAACCGCCGGGTTTATGAGGTGCTGGACTTAGGCTACGGAAAGTGCAAGATGTGTGTCTGCGGTCCGGCTTCTGCCAGAGAATTACTGCAGCATCACGAAATGATCCGTGTGGCAAGCAAATACCCCAATATAGCTAAAGATTATTTTTATAACAAAAAACATCAGACCGTGGATATTATCAAATTAAATGGTTCTGTGGAATTAGGACCTATTGTGGGGCTTTCCGATGTAATCGTGGATATTGTGGAAACCGGTTCCACTTTAAAGGAGAACGGGCTGGAGGTTCTGGAGGAGGTTTGTCCTCTGTCTGCCCGCATGATTGTCAATCAGGTGAGTATGCAGATGGAACAGGAGCGGATCAAGGATATAATCCGCCGTCTGAAAGAGAAAATATAAGGGAAGATAAAGGAGAGCAGCTATGAATGTTATCAACTTAACGGAAGAATCTATTCAGGGACTTCTTACAGATTTATTAAAACGCAGTCCGAACAACTATCCGGAATATGAAGGAACCGTCAATGAGATCATTGAGGCGGTTCGCGAAAAGGGAGATGAGGCACTTTTCTCCTACACAGAAAAATTTGATCACTGTGCTCTTTCTCCTGATACCATTCAGGTAACCCGGGAAGAAATCGATGAGGCCTACACGAAACTGGATGAAGCGTTTATTCGTGTGATGCGCCAGTCTGCGGAGAACATTCGGGTTTATCACGAGAAACAGCTTCGCATGTCCTGGTTTGATTACAAGCCGGATGGAACGATTCTCGGACAGAAAATCACCCCTATTTCCCGTGCAGGTGTGTATGTGCCCGGTGGAAAGGCTGCTTATCCCTCCAGCGTGTTGATGAACGTGGTTCCTGCAAAGGTAGCCGGAGTTCCGGAGATACTGATGTGTACCCCTCCGGGAAAAGACGGAAAAGTAAATCCCGGAACCTTAGTAGCTGCTGATATTGCAGGCGTGGATAAGGTCTATAAGGCCGGCGGTGCCCAGGCAGTCGCTGCCATGGCCTTTGGAACAGCTTCCATCCCCAAGGTGGACAAGATTACAGGTCCCGGAAATATCTTTGTCGCATTGGCCAAGAAAGCCGTTTATGGTTTTGTCAGTATTGATTCTATTGCCGGTCCCAGTGAAATCCTGGTTCTGGCGGACGAGACGGCAACACCCCGCTATGTGGCAGCGGATCTGCTTTCCCAGGCAGAACATGACGAACTTGCAAGTGCCATTTTGATTACTACCAGCAGGGAACTGGCAGAACAGGTTCAGGTGGAGATCAATGGATTTGTGAAAAAGCTTTCCCGCAGTGAGATTATCGGCAAATCCCTGGATCGTTACGGCTACATTCTGATTGCGGAAAATATGGATGCCGCCATTGCTGCCGCAAACGCAGTGGCAAGTGAGCACTTAGAGATTCTTACAAAGAATCCGTTTGATACTATGACCAGAATTAAAAATGCAGGAGCCATTTTCCTTGGAGAGTATTCCTCAGAGCCTCTGGGAGATTATTATGCAGGTCCAAACCATATCTTACCCACCAACGGCACTGCAAAGTTTTTCTCACCCCTAAATGTGGATGATTTTATCAAGAAAACCAGTATTATTTCTTATTCCCAGTCGGCACTGGAAAAAGTACATAACGATATTGAACTGTTTGCAAAGAATGAAGGACTGACTGCACATGCCAATTCCATTGCAGTCCGGTTTGAAGGCTAGGAACATGTTTTTCACTATACTATGACAGGAGGACTTCCATGGCAAGAAGCGCAACGGTAACCCGTAAAACAAAAGAAACAGATATTCAGATTATCTTTAATATTGACGGAACCGGAAAAGGGGAAATTTCTACAGGCATTGGTTTTTTCGATCATATGCTGGAGGGATTTACCCGTCACGGCTTTTTTGATCTGAGATGTAAGGTGGAAGGTGATCTGTATGTGGATGGTCACCACACGGTGGAGGATACCGGAATTGTATTGGGGCAGGCCATCAAAGAAGCACTGGATGATAAGAAGGGAATCAGACGTTTCGGTCAGTTCCTTCTTCCCATGGATGATGTTCTGGTTTTGTGCGCCATTGATTTAAGCGGCAGACCCTATTATCAGTCCAAGGTCAGCTTTACCACACCCTCCATCGGTGGACTGGATACAGAACTCATCCGGGAATTTTTCTATGCGGTCAGCTACAGTGCCGGCATGAATCTTCATTTCCAGCTGCTTGCCGGAGAAAATAACCATCATATTGCAGAGGCCATGTTTAAAGCCTTTGCCAAGGCCTTGGATGAGGCAACCACAAAAGATCCTCGGATTACCGATGTGTTAAGTACGAAAGGAAGTTTATAAATACTTATGAGTCAGAAATTATTGATGCCCTGTATTTACCTTTATCAGCAGAAAGCAGTGGCAGGATTAAACGATAAAACGGTGGTGAATATGAACCCTGTGGAACTGGCGCGTTATTACAGCGACCAGCAGGCGGATGCACTCCTAATTTTTGATTTGTCCAATGGTGATGTGGAGCATGAGGAAGCGCTGGACATTATGAAGGCTATCTGCGAAACGGTTGCGATTCCTGTCATTGGGGCAGGCAACGTAAAGCGGATGGAGGATGTGAAAAAAATTCTTTATGCCGGATGCAAGAAGGCGGTTCTGAATTTTTCCAAGGAGAGCAACATCGCTATCCTGGAAGAGGTATCCAAAAAGTTCGGAAAGGATAAAATCATTGTTTCTATTGCGGCGGAAACAGAAATTGTGAATCACCGCGTGGAAATCGAGCAATATGCGGCGGAAATTCTGCTGATCAATGAAAACCGCATCCGCGAAACATTGGAACTGGCGACCTTACCGGTTCTTATGTCTATGCCGGATGTTTCTCTGGATAAAATTATGGAGGCGTTCGGACGGGAGAATGTCTATGGAATCACCGGAAAAGCCATGAATGACAATGCCCAGGAGTTTGTGAATATCAAGCAGCTCTGTAAGGAGAATGGTCTGGAGGTACATACCCTGGAGGCATCCTTGAAGTGGTCTGATTTTAAGAAGAATTCTGACGGACATGTAACTGTGGTGGTTCAGGACGATAAGACAGACGAAGTCCTGATGGTTGCCTATATGAATGAGGAAGCCTACAATATGACCGTGAAAACCGGCCGTATGACCTATTACAGCCGCAGCCGTGATGAACTTTGGATTAAGGGTGAAACCAGTGGTCATTACCAGTATGTGAAATCCCTCACTGCGGATTGCGACCTGGATACGATCCTGGCCCGTGTAACCCAGATGGGAGCAGCCTGTCATACCGGAAGTCATAGCTGTTTCTTCAATTCCATTATGAAACAGGAGGAAGAACAGGAAACCAATCCTTTAAAAGTATTTGAGGATGTGATGAATGTAATCAAAGACCGTAAAGTTCATCCCAAGGAAGGCTCCTACACCAATTATCTCTTTGACAAAGGAATTGACAAGATTCTGAAAAAACTGGGTGAGGAATCTACAGAGATTGTGATAGCCGCCAAAAACCCCAATCCCAATGAGATTAAATATGAAATCTGTGATTTCCTCTATCACATGATGGTATTGATGGTTGAAAAAGGTGTTACCTGGGAAGAAATCACAGAAGAACTCGCTAAACGTTAATTGATCTATAGATTGTATAGATTGATAACTTCCTATAGCTTCCTATCCATTATTTTGCCTTGAAAAAAAGTGTTTGGGAGGCTATAATATTTTTATAATAACTATTTGTAAATAAGAGTCCTGAATAGTTAAAAAAAAATGAAACCGGAAGGAGGACTTTATATGAACACAATTGTTACAATCGGACGTCAGTTTGGCTCTCAGGGACGTGAAATCGGTGAGAAAATTGCGGAATATTTTAAAATTCCATGCTATGACAAGGAACTGTTATCCAGAGCAGCCAAGGAGAGTGGTTTCTGTGAAGAGATGATCGAGAATCATGATGAGCGTCCTACCAATTCATTCTTATACAACCTGGTTATGGATACTTATTCCTTTGGCTACAATGCATCATCCTTTATTGACATGCCTATCAGCCACAAGGTATTTCTAGCACAGTTTGATACCATCAAGAAGATTGCGGATGAGGGTCCCTGTGTTATTGTAGGTCGATGCGCTGATTATGCGTTAAGTGAGTACAAAAACTGCCTGAACATTTTTATCTATGCGGATGAGGCATTCAAGATTAAACATCTCTGTGAGCGTTTCTCTGATTTAAATGAGCAGAAAGCAAGAGATATGATTGCCAAGAAGGATAAACAGCGTCAGAGTTATTATAACTACTATTCCTCCAAGAAATGGGGACGCGCTGACAGCTATGATCTGTGTGTTAACAGTGCAAAGCTTGGTGTAGAAGGCACTGTAAAGCTGATTATCCAGTATGTGGAAGACTTTGAGGAAAAAAGAGCTGCAGAAGGCAAAAGTAAATAAGTTATAGGAAATAATCTGGTAAAAGGGCGGAACAACTGTGATGTGTGTTCAGCCCTTTCATTATTTTATTTATTTTTATTTCTAAGAGAAACTGCATTGGCGGCCTGACGCTTGTGCTCATCCTCAATAGCAGCGTAGTAATCAATGGTAGTATTTACATTTTCGTGTCCGAGAACATCAGCCACCAGCCGGATATCACCGGTTTCACGGTACAATGCCGTACCGTAGGTGCTGCGCAGCTTATGGGGGGTAATTTTCTTGTTAGGAACCGACATTTTGGCATATTTTTTTACCAACAGCTCGATGGAATCCACGCTGATCCGGCGTTTGTGAAGGGAGAGGAAGAGAGCAGCCTCTTCTCCGGATTCTGGAAGTGTCCGGTTTCGTTCTCCCTCAATATAGGTCTGGAGTGCATCGTGAATTTCTTCACCGAAGTATAAAATGTCCTGTCCACCACCTTTTCGAACAATGGTAATGGTATTGGCGCGTAAATCCACATCTGTTAAATCCAGTCCCGCACATTCTGATACACGGATTCCGGTTCCCAGCATCAAGGTCATAATTGCCAGGTCACGTTCTCTGGTCCGTTCCCGAAAAGCCAGCTGATGCTTTGACATCTGGGCATTGCCAAATTCTACTGTATTTAAAATGTCTGCAACTTCATTTTCATTCATCCGGATAATATTTTTGTCCTTTTTGATACGGGGTAATTTTACCAGAATCATTGGATTTTTCTCAATGTGTTCATGCTCTAAATGATATAAAAACATTCCACGTAAGGGAGCCATTTTACGGGCAATGGCTTTCTTTCCGTTTTCATGTTTTTCTCCGTCCTCGTTTAACTCCAGATACCGCTGGTATTCGGAAATATCTTCTGAAGTCAGCTTTGCCAGATCCTCAATAGTAAAATCCGTCACGGATTTATTGGAAAAGGTGGGATTGCTATATTGTAAATAACGGAAAAAGGTCAATAAATCATAAGCATAAGAAACCAGTGTGCTGGTCTGGGATGTCATTTCTTTATCATATAAAAAATCTTTGGCGCAACTGGGAAGCTGTGACATTAATTCCCGGAGTTTCAATGTTTGTTTTTTCTTTTTATCCTTGTAATATGCGGAATCCTTGCCCATAAGCGGATGCCTCCTTCTCTTTTGATTTTCCGGCTGCTTATGCGGAAAAACTGATATTTATCCGATAAATAGCCTTCTCCTCTTTTACGAGGATTACAGCATATCAGAATCCAGGTAAATGGTAAATGGCCCATCGTTTAAGAGATCCACTTTCATGTCTGCACCGAAAATCCCATGCTGCACAACAGGAATTTGCTTGGAACATTCAGAAATAATGTACTCATATAATTCCTTTGCCATATCCGGAGTACCGGCATTGACAAAGGACGGACGGTTACCTTTTTTGCAATCAGCATACAGTGTAAATTGTGATACTAAAAGTAATTCTCCCTTTACTGTATTTAAATCCAAATTGGTCTTTCCGTTTTCATCGTCAAAAATCCGCAAACCAATCATTTTGTGAATCATTTTATCGGCGATTTCTTTGGTATCGGTTCCCGACACACCAATTAAGACCAGGTATCCCTTTCCAATCTGTCCGGTGATTTGATGATCTACAGTAACACTTGCGTGTTGTACTCTTTGTATGATGAAACGCATGAACTTCTCTCCTGTTTTCTCTTGTTGATTGTTATTTATTTAACATACTTTAAACCTACTACATAGGAATTGGCAGGATTCCTAGTTGTCTCCTGAAGGGGTATTTTCATCAGATTCCTCATCATTATCCGGTTTAGCCTTCGCAAACATTGATGTAAAACGCTTAAATGGAAAACCGGCATTTTTCCCTTCTGGTTTACTGGGGATGTTTACAAACTGCCCCTCTTCTATTTTCTCCACATTCAGATAGTCTTTTGTGTCTGCAGGCATCTGTTTTTGGGTCAGACAATGACGGATAAAGCGGCTGACCCAGGCATAAATACAAGCAAAAACCGGAACACCTGCAATCATTCCGATAATACCGAAGAATCCACCGAAAATGGTTACGGCAAAGATTACCCAGAAGCTGGATAAGCCGGTGGAATTTCCAAGAATTTTGGGACCGAGAAAGTTCCCGTCAAACTGCTGAATGATAATGATCATAATCAGGAAATACAAGCTCTGAATCGGATTTACCAACAAAATTAAAATTGCGCTTGGAATAGCTCCTAAATAAGGTCCAAAGAAAGGAATAATATTAGTTACTCCTACAATCAGGCTGACTAACATTGCATAGGGCAAATGAATTAAGTTGGAAAAGATAAAGCATATAATTCCAATAATGATGGAATCTACAATTTTTCCACCGATAAATCCGATAAAAGTTTTATGGGTGAAACGAAAATCGGAAATCAACTGGTTAGCATTCTTCTGTGCAAACAGAGCATAAGCAATTTTTTTGGCTTGTCCGGCAAATTTTTCTTTGTTAAATAATACATAGATAGAAATAATAAATCCAATAATAAAATTCCAGATACTGATCAGAAAGTTCCAAATGCTTTGGGATAAGGAAATCAGAAGCTCATTGATCTGCGGCATTAAACCTTCATTTAACCATGTAATAAGCTGTACAGAGTATTTATCAATCATCTCTGTGGCAAAGCTTTCCAGTTCCGGATTGCTATCCATCAGATTTAGAATCATGTCGCTTAAATTGCGAATGTAAAAGGGAAATTGAAAAATAATACTTTGAATACTGCGAATAATCTGGGGAATGATCAAGCGGAAAAATCCGGTCAATACAGCAATAGCCAGAATCACAGTCATCAGTATGGACAGACCACGTATCTTGCTCTTCTGCTTATGAGTCAGATGTCCATTTGTAGTAAAATGTTTCTTACTGAAGGGATTCAGAAAACGTCTTTCAATTCCATTTACAATAGGAGTCAGTATATATGCAAGAATAAAACCGTCAATGACGGGCATTGCAATTCCTACCGCACGATGAAAGCCAGAACGAAGATTTGCATTATAAAACATTAAATAGTATAGACAAAGACAGGCTCCAAAGGTGATGAAGATAGTCAGCCCCCAGGCCAGATATTTTTTGTCAATGTGAAATTTCATGTAGTCCCACCAATCTCAATAAAAATTCTACATATCTTTTCAGATATGCTAATTAAATTATAACACAGTATCATGGAAAAGTATGCTTTCAAATTGTAAAATTTCTGTTATACTGTTACTGTTCACTAAGCAGTAATTTGTGTCATGCGCAAAGAGCGTGTACAGAAATGAGGTAAATATGAAATTACAACAGGTTGCCAGTCATGTGCGTAAGGCTGTGGATGATTTTAATATGATTCAGGAGGGCGATCGAATCGCTATTGGTATTTCCGGAGGAAAGGATTCTCTCACGCTCCTTTATGCACTGAGCAGTCTACGCCTTTATTATCCAAAACATTTTGAAATTGTGGCGGTGACTGTTGATCTGGGGTTTGATAATCTTAATCTGGGTAAAATCATTGAATTGTGTGAACAGCTAAAGGTGGAATATAAAATTGTGAAAACGGATATTGGCAAGATCGTATTTGAGGATCGAAAAGAATCCAATCCCTGTGCATTGTGTGCCAAGATGAGAAAGGGTGCTTTAAATGAGGCAATGAAGGAAATTGGCTGTAATAAAATTGCCTATGCCCATCATAAGGATGATGTGGTGGAGACTATGCTGATGTCTTTGATTTTTGAAGGACGATTTCACACCTTCTCACCGGTTACCTACCTGGACCGCATGGAATTGACCGTGATCCGTCCTCTCATCTATATGAATGAGGCAGATGTGATTGGATTTATAAATAAATATGATGTCCCGGTGGTGAAAAGTCCGTGTCCTGCGGACGGGCATACAAAACGGGAGTATATCAAACAATTGTTACGAAAGCTTAATCTGGAAAATCCAGGTGTCAAGAATCGAATGTTTACTGCTATCATGAACAGTAATATGGCTGGATGGCATATGGACAGTTAACCGTAATTTTCCTATCATCAAAATTAGTTGATAAATTCAATACTGTAATAGGGAATGATAAGATAATCCCCGGCCTGAAGCAGATCTTCATCGGACAGATGATTCATCTGCTTCACTTCTTTTATATAAGAGGATACGGAATTAATTTCTTTATCTGTATAGGTCTGTGCAATAGAGGTCAACGTATCGCCAGCATTGATCTGGTAGCTTTGATAATATTTATAAGTTACAGTTTCAGCACTGTCTTTTGCTCTGGAAAAGATTACATTGCCTATTAATGCAAGGATTCCGCCTAATAAAACTCCTGCAATAAAAAGAAATATTTTACGGTGGAGCTGCCTGGCTCTTCTCTCACGATTGCGACGGATTCTTCTCTCAGAACGATCCTGATAAATCCCATCATATGATACGGATGTTTTTCTTATACTTTGAACTGCCATATTTTTACCTCATTCCCTGCTGTATTTTAAAGATTATCACTGGACAGCTAATCATTGCCATAACGTCGAACATTTATTCCGAACATTTGTTTTATACTTGCATTATAGCGAACGCGTGTTTGAATGTCAATACTTTACCGAACATATTTTTGGAATATATGTTTGCTTTTTAGCAGGGTATATGATATAATGAGCGCAAGAGAGCCAACATGCTTGCATGATTGGCGAACGGCGAATTGGATCATGATAGTTGCGAAGCAACGGTAAGCACCGAAGGTGCGAATCATGATATATTAAAAATAGAAATTTATTTTGGAGGTAAGATATGGCTGGAAAGATTACGAAGAAACAGCAGGAAATCCTGGATTACATCAAAGATGAAATTTTAAGTAAGGGTTATCCCCCTGCCGTTCGTGAAATTTGTGAGGCAGTCAATTTGAAATCTACATCTTCTGTTCATTCTCATTTGGAGACTCTGGAAAAGAACGGATATATTCGTCGTGATCCTACAAAACCGCGTGCAATTGAGATTTGCGATGATTCTTTTCAGATGGTGCGTACGGAGATGGTGAGTATGCCGGTTATAGGTCAGGTCGCTGCTGGTCAGCCTATTCTTGCACAGCAGAATATAGACAGCTATTTTCCTGTTCCTGCAGACCGGGTTCCCAAGGGTGAATCCTTTATTTTAAATGTGAAGGGTGATTCCATGATTAACGCTGGCATTTTAAACGGTGACCAGATACTGGTCAATGTTTGTAACACTGCCAATAATGGAGACATCGTGGTAGCACTCATCGATGATTCTGCCACTGTAAAGACCTTTTATAAAGAGAACGGACACATCCGTCTGCAGCCGGAGAACGATACCATGGAGCCGATTATCGTGGAGGACTGCCAGATTTTAGGAAAAGTGTTCGGTGTCCTGCGATTCTTCCGCAAATCATAAATAAAAATTCTCTACAAGGATAAAAACAGGAGACGGTTTATCGCCGTCTCCTGAAATTACAAATTCTCTTTCAGAAACTCCTCAGTATCCACCTTTTTGCCGTCTCTCCAGATCCGCTCCAGGTCGTAAAACAATCGGTTTTCCTTATCAAATACGTGGACAATTACATCGCCGAAGTCAAGCAGTACCCAGTTGGCAGTATTGTAGCCTTCGATCTGTCTCGCCGGAGTGCCTGCTCTTCCCAGTGCTTCCTCTACGTTATCGGAAAGAGCCTGGATCTGGCTGCGGTTCGTACCGTTGGCAATGATGAAATAGTCTGCAATTACCGATACTTCGCTAATATCAATCACCTGGATATCTTCGGCTTTTTTATCCGCTAAGGCCTCAATGGCAAGTTTAGTCAGTTCTTTTGAATTCATATTAGTTCTCCCTTTCCCCATTATAGTAATGATAGGTTTCCTTGGTCATAGGATCAATTTCCTGGTCTACCGTGTCCAGATAATTTAAGGTATCTGACAGAATTTTGCACAACGCTATATCCAGATTCTGAAACGCCATTGTCCGTACCTCATCCAGATTTGGTGCTGTTTTGCGGGAAGGCTCAATGTAATCTGCAGTGAACACGATTTTCTCCAATAAAGTCATATTGGGGCGTCCCGTAGTATGGCAGCGAACCGCAGATAAAATTTCTTCGTCCTGAATGCCATACTTTTCCTTTGCCAGAAATGCTCCCACTTTGGCATGTAACAAAAATGGGTTTGCTTTTTCCACCGGAGTCACTTCCAGCTTATTCTTTTTGCAGATGGACAGCCGTTCCTCATTGGTCATGCATTTCGCACAGTCGTGGAGTAAACCCGCCACCTGCGCCTGCTTTACATCAGCCCCATAGCGCATGGCAAGGCTGGCTGCCGTAAAAGCCACGCCGAGAGTATGCTCATAACGTTTTTCATCCTGTACTTTTTCCATCTGCTTGCGCAAAGCCTTGCAGGAAATTGATTTTTTATCGCTTTGTTTCACGTTTATGATTCCTCTTTCTGATATAAATGATGCTTTTCGATATAGTGCATAACCTGGGGATGAACCAGATAACGGATAGATTTTCCATCTGCCACCTTCTCCCGGATTTCCGAAGAGGAAATGTCGATACGGTTCATAGGAAGCACCCATATCCGTGCATCAAATTTTTCTTTCAGGAAAGTGATTTTTTCCAGCAGCTGTTCTTCACTACAGCCCTGTCTGGGGGCAACCAGAATCTTTGTTTCCCCGAAAATTTTCTCCGGACAGACCCAATTCTCCATCATCATGAGAGAATCAGAGCCCACAATAAAATAATACTCCGTGGTGGGATGGGCGGTCTTTAGCTGGACAATGGTTTCATAGGAATAAGAATTTCCCTTCCGGTCCACCTCTATGGTTGACAGGGCAAAATGATGATTATCCTCAATTGCCAGACTTGTCATATCAACACGGCTTTTTGCATCCAACACATTGGATTTTAAATAAGAAACGCCGCTGGGGATAAAAAGTACTTCATCCAGATGAAACATCTCCTGTGCAGTTTCTGCTGCCAATAAATGTCCCAGATGGATAGGACTGAAGGTTCCACCTATCATTCCAACTCTTTTTGTGTATTCCATCGGCTGTCACCTCTCTTTAATCAGAAAATTTATTTCGGTAACTCAATTTTCGGTTTATCTTTATCCGGTTTGTACAGAACAATTTTTTTCCCGATAACCTGTACTACCTGGGAATGGGTACGCTCTGCCAGAATCTGGGCAATTTCCTTCGGATCGTCAAAGCAGTTTTTTAACACTGCAATTTTAATCAATTCTTTCTTGTTAAAGCTTTCACTGATGGCTTCTGTCACTTCCGGTGTCAAAGATGCTTTTCCAATCTGGAAAATTGGCTGTAAATTGCTTGCAAGACTCATCAGATATGCTCTCTGTTTACTTGTCATGGTTTTCTCTCCTATTTATAGTAATCAAAGGATAAGCCGTACATCCGTACGGTGTCTCCATCCTGAATGCCAAGTTCCTCTAACTGTTTCAGAATCCCGGTATCCTTTAAAAACTTCTGGAAGAAGGTAAATCCCTTCTCGGATTCAAGATTGGTGTAGCCCAGCATTTTTTCAATGCGGGGACCTTCAATTACATATTCATCTTCTGCTTCATCATAAGTGACACTGAAGGGTTCTTCCTCCAGAGATACAAACACTTCCGGGTCAAATTCCTGTTCAAAGATGATAGGTTTCACCTCTAAGGTGTCCAGAGTGCGGCTTACATAATAGAGAAGTTCCTGTATACCCTCACCGGTTACTGCAGAAATGGGGTATACCGGCACACCCTTCGGCTCAAATTCAGCCTTTAAACGTGTTACAGGATCATTTCCGGAACCATCATCATAGATGCAGTCAATTTTGTTGGCAGCAATGACCTGGGGTCTGGCTGCGATCTCTGTATTGTATGCTTCCAACTCCTTATTGATGGCATAGATGTCTTCAATGGGATCCCTGCCTTCTGTGGAAGCTGCGTCCACAATATGAATCATCATTTTGGTACGCTCAATATGACGCAGGAACTGATAACCCAGTCCAACGCCCTCGGATGCACCTTCAATCAGTCCGGGAATATCTGCGATGACAAAGCTTTTGGCTCCGTCCATATCCACCACACCCAGGTTGGGATTCAAGGTTGTAAAATGATAATTGGCAATCTTGGGACGGGCATTAGTTACTTTGGAAAGAAAGGTGGATTTGCCGACATTGGGGAACCCGACCAGTCCCACATCAGCGATGACCTTTAACTCCAGAATCAGTTCCAGTTCACGGGCGGGCTGTCCGGGCTGCGCATAACGGGGAGCCTGCATGGTACTGGTCACATAGTGCTGATTGCCCTTACCGCCCCGTCCACCCTTTAACAGGCAGAATTTCCGGTTTTCACCGGACATGTCAGTAATCACTGCACCTGTGGAGGACTCTTTAATCACCGTTCCTTCGGGAACTTTGATCATGATATCCTGTCCGTTTTTGCCACGGCAGTTCTTCTTCCCACCTTCTTCTCCGTTCTGGGCTGCATATTTGCGAATATGACGAAAATCTGTCAGGGTATTGAGACCTTCGTCCACCACAAAGAATACACTTCCGCCGTCACCGCCGTCTCCACCATCGGGACCGCCGTCCGGCACATATTTTTCACGGCGGAAGGACACATGTCCGTCTCCACCTTTCCCACTTTTCACAACAATTTTCGCTCTATCCGCAAACATGGTTTTTACGCCTTTCCTATGAACTGAAAAAAATGGACTTCAAACGATGCTGTTTGAAGTCCACGAAATCTGGTCTTATTTCTCAACCGGATAAACGGATGCCTGTTTCTTGTCACGGCCCTTTCTCTCGAATTTAAGAACACCGTCAACTAAAGCGAACAGGGTATCATCTCCACCGATACCTACATTGATACCGGGGTGAATCTTGGTTCCGCGCTGTCTGTAAAGGATGTTTCCAGCTTTTACAAACTGACCGTCTGCTCTCTTGGCACCCAGTCTCTTGGACTCGGAATCTCTACCGTTCTTGGTAGAACCTACTCCCTTTTTATGAGCAAAGAACTGAAGGTTCATATTCAACATGGTATTACACCTCCTCGAATTTGACTTGTAAGAATTTCTCTCCATACTGTCTGGAAATACCATCTAATCCTAACACAAGCGCATCCATCAAAAGTATGGATTTGTCGGATGGCTGTTCTTTAAAGATACATCGGATAAAACCGGTCTCTTCATTGGTTGTCACCTCTAACTGCTCGCCTGCCAGCTCCTCCATGGCGTTAATGGTGTTAATCACCAGAACGGAAATGGATGCACAGACGATATCCTGTGTGTCTCTTGTCAGCAGAAACCGATGATTCCTGGCATGACCGAAACAATGGAATTCCTGATAGGTATGACTAGATGGATTCCTTATAATAGTAACTGTCGTCATGATTAAGCATTAATCTTGTCAATTTTAACCTGAGTGTATGCTTGTCTATGACCGTTTTTCTTGTGATAGCCAGTCTTTCTCTTGTATTTGTAAACGATGACTTTCTTGCCTCTGCCCTGCTCCATAACGGTTGCGGTTACAGTTGCACCCTTCACATCATCAGCTACCTTTAAAGTAGAATCGCTGACTGCAATCACCTGGTCAAAGGTTACTGTGTTTCCAGCCTCAACATCAAGTTTCTCAACTTTAATGATGTCACCTTCAGAAACCTTGTACTGCTTTCCACCTGTTGCGATAATTGCGTACATATGGCACCTCCTATTATTTACTCGCTACCTACGGTGGTATCCGCGGACGGACACACTTCTAACCTCAGTATGCGGCATACTCATATATCCTACATCTGCTCTCCGGATTTGTCAACAAAAATTTTAAAGATTTAAGCCTTTTGTTTCCTCACAGCCTGTCATCAGGTTCATGCACTGGATGGCAGCACCGGAGGCTCCTTTTCCCAGATTGTCAAAACGGGAGCTTACCAGAAGCCGCTCCTTATTTCCGGTGATGAAAATTTCCAGTCCGTCCCAGCCGGATTTGCCGTTGCCGGACAAAAAGCCCCTCATTTCTTCCTCACAGCCAAATTCCCTTACTTTAATAAAAGGCTGTTTCGCCGTGTCATAATAGGACGCATAAAAGTCGTGAAGTTCCTCCGGTGTGACTTTTTTGTTTAATAAATTCGTATAGATAGGAAGGGACACCACCATGCCGCTGTAATAGTCGGACACAATGGGCGAAAACAAAGGCTCCTGGTTCAGACCGCAGATGGCTTTCATTTCCTTTAAATGCTTGTGTTTCTGGGATAGGGCATACTCCCTGGGGGAATCCAGTTCCATATCCCTGCCCTCAGCCTCGTACTCCGCAATCATTTTCTTTCCGCCGCCGCTGTAGCCAGTGAGGGAAAAACTGACCACTGGATAGTCTGCAGGCATAATCTGTCCTTTTATCAAAGGATAAAGAAGGGAAATGAGACCGGTGGCATGGCAGCCGGGAACGGCGATGCGCTTGCCGGTGCGGATTGCCTCTCTGTGTGCCGGGGAAAGTTCCGGAAACCCATAAGCCCATCCGTTTTCCGTGCGGTGGGCTGTGGAGGAATCAATGATACGCACATGATCATTTTCCACCAGACTCACTGCCTCAATCGCTGCCGCATCCGGCAGACACAGGAAGGTAATGTCTGATGCGTTAATCAGTTTACCTCTTTCCACCGGATTTTTCCGTTTTTCCGGGTCGATGGTGAGAATTTCCACATCGTCCCGTCCCTGAAACCGCTCGTTAATCCGCAGTCCGGTGGTTCCTTCGCTTCCGTCAATATAAACCTTTGTTTTCATCCTGAATTGTGCCTTTCTTTAGGAATTATAACGATCCCTGAACCAGTGCCAGTACTTCTTCCTTGGGAATCACGCCAACAGACTGGTTAACCACCTTGCCCTTTTCAAAAACCAACAGGGTGGGGATGCTCATGACGCCAAAGCGCACTGCCAGTTCCTGCTGTTCATCGGTGTTTACTTTGCCCACCAGGAAGGAATCATTTTCCTCTGCCACCTCGTCAATGACCGGGGACATCATTTTGCAGGGCATGCACCAGGACGCCCAGAAGTCCACCAGAACCTTTTTGTCTGTATTCATAACCTCATCAAAATTTTCTGCTGTAATCGTAATAACACTCATCGTAAATCTCCTTTCTGAAAGCGATTGATACACATGATACTGTTAGTATATCAAACTTTAATATTTTTGAAAATTAGTAATTGTATTTTCCAATGTAGTGTGATAAAGTGTTTTCGTTGGACAGATAAATGTCCGCACTCTGGAGAGTCCCCCTTGCAGGGGCGCCGAAGGTGTAACACAGTGCAACAAAGGAGCTGCACTGCCTATCTCTCAGGCACAAAGGACAGAGCAATCGCATGTTCTTATCTTCGGAGACACGAAACCAAAGGAGGAACATGTAACATGTTCGAATCATTCAACTCTATCTTAGGGAAGATTGATGACTTTGTATGGGGTCTTCCACTCATTATCCTCATTCTGGCCGTCGGTATTTTCCTCACTGTGCGTTTAAAAGGTGTACAGTTCACCAATCTGGGACGCGCATTCCGTTGCATTATTAAAAATGAAAGAAGTGGCGAACACGGAGAAGTCAGCAGTTTCGGTGCTCTCTGTACCTCACTTTCCGCTACCATCGGAACCGGTAATATTGTAGGTGTTGCTACCGCTCTTGTAGCCGGTGGACCCGGTGCCCTGTTCTGGATGTGGCTTGCCGCTTTACTGGGCACGGCTACCAAATATGCCGAGTGTCTGCTGGCGGTGAAATACCGTAAAGTGGATGCCGATGGACATATCGTAGGAGGTCCCTTCTATTATATAGAAACCGGTATGGGCAGACAATGTAAATGGCTTGCCAAAATTTTCGCCTTCTTTGGCGTAGGTGTAGGTCTTCTCGGTATCGGTACCTTTACCCAGGTCAATGGTATCTCCTCTGCTGTCAACAACTTCTTTGACCCCAATAATGCATGGACGGTCAATCTGTTCGGACGTACCTACTCCTGGACCGTTGTTATCGCCGGCGTGATTCTCACCGTCTGTGTGGCACTGGTTATCATCGGTGGCCTGAAACGAATTTCCAAGGTTGCTGAGTTAATCGTTCCCTTCATGGCAGTTTTGTATGTCATGATTGGTATTTTGATTATTCTCTTTAATATTACCAAAGTTCCTGCCGCTTTAGTTCTCATTGTCCAAAGTGCATTTGGTCTCAAGGCTGCAGCCGGCGGCGCTGTAGGTGCCATGATTGTTGCCATGCAGAAAGGTATCGCCCGTGGCATCTTCTCCAACGAGGCTGGTCTTGGTAGTGCTCCTATCGCAGCCGCTGCTGCACACACCCATGAGCCGGTTCGCCAGGGTCTGATTTCCATGACCGGTACGTTCATTGATACCATTATCATCTGTACCATGACCGGTCTTGCCATTGTCATTACCGGAGCCTGGGATATGGGCTTAGAGGGCGTGGCTGTTACCACAAAGGCTTTTGAGATGGGACTTCCTTTCCCCAACCAGGTATGTGCCTTTATTCTCATGGTTTGTCTTGTATTCTTTGCTTTTACCACCATTCTGGGATGGGACTACTATTCCGAGCGCTGCCTGGAGTACCTTACCGGCGGTAAGAAGAAGGTGATAAAGGTATACCGTTGGATTTACATTCTGGCTATCTTTATCGGACCTTACATGACCGTTGCTGCAGTATGGACGATTGCGGATATTTTCAACGGACTGATGGCACTGCCCAACCTGATTGCACTGGTTGCATTAAGTGGCGTAGTTGCTGCAGAAACCAAAGATTATCTCACCCGTTATAAAGGAAAAGACTGATTCTGATAAGTGATCCGGTACACCGGATTCAAAGGTGTACCGGATTTTTCTTTGCTTCCGGTTTTATTCGATTCCAGTCACTTCGTAGCCCGCATTTTTTACCGCTGCGGTTAATGCATCGTTACTTACGGACTCGTCCACATCCACGATGGCATTTTGGTCATCCAGGCTTACGGTGACACCCTTGACACCGGGTACCCCGCGCAGTGCCTTCTCCACATGTCCTACGCAGTGCATGCACATCATACCTTCTACATGAATTGTTTTTTTCATTGTTGTTTCCTCACTTTCTTTTTTGTGTGGTTGCAGTTCTGTCTCCTGTATTGCTGCAGGAGTAACTTCTACGTTCTGACTTACCTTGTTGTCCTTCTCCTGACGGAGTTTCACATGTTTTAAGCGCAATGCATTGCTGACCACACACACGCTGCTGAGACTCATGGCAGCCGCTCCGAACATGGGATTTAATTTCAACTGGAACAGAGGGTAAAGAACGCCCGCCGCCAGGGGAATTCCAATACTGTTATAAAAGAATGCCCAGAAAAGGTTCTCTTTAATATTGCGAATGACTTTATGGCTTAAATGAATCACCCCAGCCACATCCATGAGGTCGCTGCGCATCAGTACCACATCTGCGCTTTCCAGTGCCACATCGGTACCGGCACCGATGGCGATTCCCACATCCGCTCTTGCCAGTGCAGGCGCATCGTTGATACCGTCACCCACCATTGCCACTTTATGTCCCGCTCTTTGTAACTGGGCAATCTTTTTTTCCTTCTGGTTGGGAAGAACCTGGGCAATGACTTCATCCACGCCCACCTGTTTCTGAATGGCTTTTGCGGTCTGCTCATGGTCGCCGGTGAGCATCACCACATGAATATGGTAATCTTTCAGCTTCTGGATCGCCTCCGGGGAGGATTCCTTAATCACATCCGCTACAGCAATGATTCCAAGGATGGTACCCTTTGTACTGTCCTGCTCTATTCTGCCGAAAATTAACGGAGTTTTGCCCTGAGTGGCTAATTCCTGTAATTTTCCAGAAACGGTTTTCGGGAGGGAAAGTCCCAGACTCTGTACCATTGCCTCATTTCCTGCAAAACAGTCCACGCCGTCCACGGTACCCTTGATTCCGTGCCCAAACACTGCCTCGAAGTTCTGTACCGGGGCACAGGTCAGACCATCTTCCTCACACTGCTCCAGAATTGCCTGGGCTAAGGGATGCTCACTTCCCTTTTCCAAAGCCCCTGCAAGGGCAAGCAGCTGTTTCGGCTCCATGCCTTCGCAGGCGTACACATCGGTGACACGAGGCTTTCCTTCGGTGATGGTTCCGGTTTTGTCCAACACAACGGTGTCCACCAGATGTGCCATTTCCAGCGCCTCGCCGGATTTAATCAGGATACCGTTCTCCGCACCTTTTCCGGTTCCCACCAT
>CAKRNW010000017.1 GCA_934371505.1 uncultured Lachnospiraceae bacterium | reverse complement strand
TGGTGGATAAAGTGAGCGAACAGACAGAAGAGGTGGAAGGAGAGTCCCATGAGCAGACAGAGTAAGGCAGAAAATTTTCAGTCCGACCATGTTCTTTCTTATTTCAAAATGGAATGGGCAGTGTTGCTGGCAGTGACGGTTTCCGGGTTGATTTACAATCTGGGCTTGCTGGCGGGTCCCTGGTTTGAAGGAAAGATGGCAGGCTGTCTGGTAAATATTTTAGGCGGTAAAGGAGTTTTTTTCGATATGCTGACCCTGGTCATCGCCTATGTGGTGACCATTGCGGTGGTGCAGATTTCCCGTTACATCAAACGTTTATATGTGCGGAGATTTGCAAATAACGTAAACCGCCGGATGAAACAGGTGCTGTATCACAGTCTGGTACATAAAAGCCGCAGTGAATTGGAAGAAGAAGGCGCGGGCAATGTGATGACCAAGGCAATTCTGGATGTGGACGACTGTGCGGAGGGCATGCGGAAATTCACGACAGAAGTTTTTGATACAGGCGTGGCACTGTTGGCATATGCAGGAATGCTGTTCTTTTACGATTGGCGCCTGGCACTTCTCAGTATGCTTTTCCCGCCCATTTCCTATGTGATGGCAGAGAAAATGAAAGGTATCGTACAGCGGACAGGCGCAGCCTATAAGGAGCAATCTGGGGCTTTGAGTGCAGCAACACTGGACAGAGCCTCCAATGCCATTACTTATCGTGTGTATGGACGCGAGAAGGATCGGAGGGATGCCTACGAAAAGGAGCTGACAGCTTATGAGAAAGCGGCGGTTCGTGCTAATATCTGGGGTGCGTCTTTTCCTCCCATTTACCAGGTCATCTCCATGGCAGGCGTTCTGTTTATCTTCTATTTCGGAAGTAAAAACGTGCTGGGAGTTGGCTGGAAAGCCTGGGATGTGGCAGCGTTTACCACTTTTCTTTCCTGCTTTACCAAATTGTCGGTGAAGTCCTCCCATGCGGCAAAGCTGTTTAACGCGGTGCATAAGGCCCAGGTTTCCTGGAAACGTATTAAGCCACTGATGAAGGCAGAGGAGCATGAGGACGACAGCCGGATACAACAGCCTGGAACTTTGCAGGTGTCCCATGTAAGTTTTTCCTATCCCAATGGAACCAAAATTTACGAGGATTTCTGTCTGGAGGCAAAGCCTGGAGACATTATCGGCGTGACCGGAGCGGTTGCCTGCGGAAAATCCACATTGGGCAAAACTTTTCTATGTGAATATCCCTACCAGGGCAGTATCCACTTTGGAGGAGAGGAACTGTGGGAACTGACGGACGGGGAGCGGACGGGAACCATTGGATATCTGGGACATGCCCCGGAGCTGTTTGATGACAGTGTGCGGAACAATGTCCTACTAGGAGATAAGGGGGATGCCCGGAAGTACCTGAAAGCGGTCTGTTTTGACAAAGAAGTTGCGGAGATGGAAAAGGGAGAAAACACCATTGTGGGCAACAGCGGTGTCCGGCTTTCAGGTGGACAGGCACAACGTCTGGCGCTGGCGAGAACCCTTTGCCACAAACGTCCGGTTCTGATTCTGGATGACCCTTTTTCTGCACTGGACAGGAAAACAGAGGAGCAGATCTTTGCCAATCTGAAAGAACTGGCGAAAGACAGCATCGTTATGATTTTGTCCCATAGGTTGTATCTGTTTCCCCAGATGGAACAGGTAGTCTGGATGGAAGACGGGCGCACGGTGACAGGTACCCATGAGGAAATCCGCAGAAAATGCCCGGAATATGCCAGATTGTATGAGGCACAGTCCCTGCCTGGCATGGAGGAGGAAGGGAGGAAAAACGGATGAAAAACAATGGAAATGTGGGAAATATAATCTGGCAGACTGTGAAAAAACGGAAATTTCTGGCACTGGGAATCCTATGTGCCGTTGTTGGTGCCATTGTGCTGGCGTTGCTGCCTCCGTTGATTCTGGGAAAAGTGATTGATACCATGACCGCTGGAGCGGCAGTGCCCATTTATCTGATTCTTCTTTATTTTGGATTTACTGCCCTCACCGGGATTGCGGAGAGTCTGAGAGAGGGATTACTGATTCAATTTGGACAAAAAATCACTCATGCCCTTCGGGGTGGACTGATGGATAAATACACTCGTCTTACCGCTGACGAACTGACGAAACAGGAGCCTGGCGCAGTGGTCTCCCGGTTCGTAGGGGATGTGGACACGGTGGAAAATCTGTTTACATCAGGAATTGTGAGCATGTTTGCAGATGCTTGCAAAATCATCAGTATTCTGGCAGTGATCTGGTTCCGCAACCGGGGACTGGCACTGGTTTTACTGTTGCTGCTGCCTTTTCTTTTCTGGTTCACCAGAGTGGTACAGAAAAATATGCTGGCTGCCCAGATTGAAAACCGCCGTGCAGTGAGCCGGGCGTCGGGACATGTGCCGGAGACTTTGCATAACATCCGCACCATTCACAGTCTGGATAAAGAGGAGTATATGGA
Source organism: uncultured Lachnospiraceae bacterium (assembly GCA_934371505.1). Lineage (GTDB taxonomy): Bacteria > Bacillota > Clostridia > Lachnospirales > Lachnospiraceae > UMGS2037. The sequence goes on along the minus strand of CAKRNW010000017.1, from coordinate 26,341 downwards.
AACCCAGTATGACCGGTATATCGGGGAAAGTTATCGGGCAGTGGAAAAGACCAATTTTTACGACGCCATTTACTCACCGATTATTCTGATTTTAAATGCGATAACCGTAGCCGTGGTGATGCTGTTTTCCGCATCGGGAAATGCCACCGTATTAAGCCTGTTTGGAATGTCTGCCGGAACTGCAGTGGCAGTTATGAACTATATTTCCCAGATTTTTGCCCCGGTGGAAAGCTTAGGGATGGAAATTCAGACCATTCAGTCTGCCATTGCGGGAGTTCATCGAATCAATGAATTTTTCCGATTGGAGGAACTTCCTGTGAAACCGGAGAAGGTTGCCGAGGGTAAATCGCAGGAAAAGGAAAGCTTTGTAGAACTAAAGGATGTGACCTTTGGTTACGGAGAACGGAATATTCTTAACAATCTGTCCTTCCGGGTAAAAGAAGGGGAGCAGGTAACTCTTGCCGGGCGTACCGGAGCGGGTAAAAGCACGATTTTCAAACTGCTTCTTGGCTTGTATGAGCCACAAAAGGGAAAGGTACGGATTGATGGAAAACCGGCATCGGAGATTCCGGATCAGGAGAAACGCAAGTTGTTTGGCTATGTGGAGCAGTCCTTCCACCGGGTTCCCGGCACGGTGAAGGAACAGATTACCCTGTATGATTCTTCCCTCACCATGGAGGATGTGCGGGAGGCAGCCGTAGTAGCAGGACTGGATGACACGATTCAGAACCTGGAAAAGGGATATGATACGGAGTGCTCGCCGGAGCTGTTCTCCCAGGGTCAGTGGCAGCTTTTGTCCATTGCCCGTGCAGCGGTGGCGAAACCAAAACTACTGTTATTGGATGAGATTACCGCCAATCTGGATGCCCAGACGGAGGCAGAGGTACTGCAGGCACTGAAACGTGTCTCTGCAAACCGTACCGTGATCTCCATTTCCCATAGAGTCAATGCGGAAACCGGACGCGTGATTCCCGTGGGAGAATAAAATATAATAAGGAAATAAAATAACAGCCGCCATTGAATATGGCGGCTGTTGTTTTATTTGCAGAACCTGTGAAAATATGATAAAATGAAACGCTAACATGCGAATTGTTAAAAGAAGTGATAGAAAGGCATGGATTTTTATGAGCAGGAAAAAATGGTTGCCGATGATAGGCATCACAATCTTACTATGTGCAGCATGTGGTAAAGAACAGGTTCCCGCGGTGAATCAGGAGTCAACAGAGGAAGTGCAGGAATCTCTGCAGCAGACGACGGAGGAAAGTACAGACCCGGTTCAGGTACGCATTTATTTCAGCCGGATAGGGGAAATGGGACTGGAAAGCGCAGAGGAAACCTTGAACGTGCTGAGACCGGAGAATATCATTTCCCATTTGAGTCTGCACAATATTACCTCTATCGATACAAAAGTAAATTCTTTTTCGGAAGAAAAGGAAAATGGGAAGAAAATATTATATTTAGATTTAACAAAAGCTTATGGCGAATATGTCAACACCATGAATGAACAGAGTGAGGAACTGATTCTGGCTGCGTTGACCAAAACTTTTCTGGAGGCTTATGATGCCGATGGACTGATGCTCACGGTGGAAGGAAAACCCCTGACAACATCACATCAGACCTATCATGCTCCTCTGACCGGAGAACTGGCAGCTACAGAGGAGGAACGTGCAGAGAAGGAAGAAACGGCAGAGTCCGTGGAATATACGGTGGAACGGAAGGAAATGCAGGAAGGGGAACAGCTGAAGATTGCCTATCCTGTGATTGGAGGTCTGGCAGATGCAGATGTGGAGGAGCTTTTTAATAGAAAGATTACCGATTACATCTATGCCATGTACGATGCGGAGAATACCAGGCTGCTCACCTGTGATTACGAGATTACCTGGCAGGATGAAACCAGTCTGTCTGTTATTCTTCGTGGGTCGTTGGATTTAAAAGGAAACAGTCATGTGAATCAGTTTGCCACGGCTTTTAACTTTGATTTCGTCAGAAAAGATAATAACCGATTGGCAGATTTGGAGGATGTAGAGAAGATAGCAGAGAAGCTTGCTTCTTTTGAGGATTGCGAATTGCTGGGTGGGATCAGCCGGAATGAATTTGAGGAAATGCTGAATAAGCATTTCCCCAATTTAAGTGATTCGCTGTCTCAATTCGATTTTGACTTTAAAAATATACTTCTGGTAACCCCCGGTTATTCTTACCAGACAGAGAAGGGAATCGGTTTGATTCTGCCTCTTACCGGTGAAAGATGGGATTACATGGAAGTCCGTGTAAATAATCTTTAAAAATGAAGCCGGCGGCGCACTGCGTTTCTTAACCGGGATCGGGATATCACCGTTACCAGGGCGATGTCGATGATGACACAAACCGTCAGTACAACCATGGACCAGGTGAGGGAGATGCTGTCGGTGAGAAATAAATCTACGATGATTTCGATACCGATGCAAAGCACCGGAACAGCGATGAACAGATACAGCGCTCCTGCCAGAATGGAAGTGGACAGATGACGGAACAGTACCGTAATCAGTTCCACCAGAACCCAGATTATAATCAGGATGGGCAGTGCCACATGGAAAAACCAGGAACGGGAGCTGGTGAGATAGGTCAGCATGTAGAGATAAATGCCCACTGCCAGGGCGTCCAGGGAAATTGACACATAGATAGGCAGACGGCTGTAAATGACAAAGGGAACCAGCAGTGTCCACAGGATCACACAGGCACCCACAATGAGCAGGGACCAGGGAGACTGAGAAAATACCAGCAGATTTAAGAGAATACAGGTGGTGGAGGTTGCCAGTACCACGATGGATAGCAGGATGCCTAAATCTTTACGCTTTACCACCTCAACCTGCCCCTTCTGGGTGGGATAGGGATACACAGTCTCCTCCTTTTTTAATTCATTTGGATTGATAACAGGTGTGTGGCAAAGAGGACAGTTCTTTAGGGATGGATCAAGCTCCACACCGCAGTTTACACAATAAGACATAAGTTTCATTCCTTTCTGAACGATATTAAGATCGGTTACTTTCTATTTTTACATGAATACCATCCTGTACAAGCTTTTGGAAGAACAGACGCTCCACATCCGTTTCCGCGATACTGCTGGCAAAATTGATGGTGAGTACATCCTGGAAGCTGACGATGGCGCAGTTGGTTCTGGTGGAGAAGGGCTGCCCCATATAAATGTCAAACCGTTCAATATAGGGCTGCATATCCTCCGGAACTTTCAAAGCTCCCATATTGGTCAGGCCTGCCGAGGAGTTTTTGTCCTGGATTTTCGTATAAAAGGTCCGGACGACGATATCCTTTACGAAAAGCGGCACAATACGAATGAAAGGATTCCGCTGTGTTGCGGCGTTCGTTGTAATATCTCCTTTCAAAAACTTCTCGTTGATAGAATAACGCATGTAATTGTGTACGTGCTGAATGATTTCATCGAAAGAATAAACACCTAGCCGGGGATCTACTCCGGGATAAATCATGGTGATAAAGTTACGCAGTGTCTTTGAAGGAAAGAAACGGCGTAAGTTTACCGGCATGGCAATTTTTACCGGCTTTAATTTGTAATGAAATTCACCTAACTGTTTCTGCAAAAGAGCATAGAGCAGAACAGCGTTCAGGTATTCCGTGATGGTACAATGATAATTTTTTGCCACATTCATAACTTCCTGCACGGAGAGAATGCCGTCAATAATATTGAAAGTATAGAAAGGTTCTTTGGTTCCGCGGACACGGTACGCTTTTTCACCCATACGGGGAGGACGGACCTGAGCGTTGGCATATTTCATATAGGCATCTTCCCATTCGGCAGGATCCGGCTTCTCATTGATATCCAGAACAAAGCCACCGTTGGAAACAGGATGTCCCAGAAGCCGGAGATAAGTGGCCGTTAAAGTGTGCAGGACATACATGCCTCCGGTACCGTCTCCTAAACTGTGATGGGCTTCCAATGAAATCCTGCGCCCGAAATAGTATACCCGCAGCAGATACCGGTTTCCGGCCTTGAAGGGCATAGGCATACAGAAATTTTGGATATCCGGCTGCACGAAAGGACCGGGACGATGATTCGGTTCCAGATACCGCCAGAACAGACCTTTATGAATTGCGGTTTTATAGGTAGGAAATCGTTTCAGAGTCAAATCCAGTGCCTGCTGCAGCCGCTCAGGGTCTATGTCATCCTTTAACAGGACGGACAGACGATAGACAGAGGAAAAGTCCCGTCGTTGTAAGGTGGGATATACGATTGCGGAGAGATCCAGCTTGTACCAGTCGGAATGTTCAGTTTTAATGTTGGCCATGGTGCTCCCCCATAGTTATATTTTTGACATATTGTCTATTCAGACCCTCCATAAATTTCATGGCTCTGAATAGTTACATTATACTTACATTCATAGCGTTTGACAATGCAAAACAAAGAAGAGGAGGAAACAGAATTCGTATGGCACTTTCAGAGAGAAGAAATCAGAATTTGATGCAGGTCATCAAGAGGATGCATGGGCTGATGGAGAGCCCGGATATTGAGAAACAGAGACACTCGCAGGAGCAGTTGGCAAGTCTTCGCAATAATTTAAATGATGTTTTAATAAAAGATGTAATGTTGGGTGAGATGCACGGAGAATATATCAGCGTCAACCGCGCCCACATGAAAAAGTATGTGATTTTGTATTGTCACGGCGGTGGTTATTCCACGGGAAGCTGCCTGTACGCCAGAAGCATTACGGAGAAACTGTCCAATTCCACTTCCATGGATGTGTTTGCCTTTGACTACCGCCTGGCACCGGAACATCCTTACCCGGCAGCGACAGAAGATGCCATGCGGGCCTGGAACCATCTGATGCTTTTGGGATATGGAGCCAGGGATGTGATCGTTGCGGGAGATTCCGCCGGAGGAAATCTGGCATTGAGTCTGGTACACCGCCTGAAACAGGAGGAGAGACTGCTTCCGAGAGGACTGGTTCTATTATCGCCCTGGACAGATCTTACCTGCTGTGGCCGTACCTATGAAACCAGAAAAAATGTGGATCCGGTTTTGACAAAGGACTATATTGCTGCCATGATCACCAATTATGCACCGGGACAGGATCTGGAAAACCCGCTTATTTCTCCGTTATTCGGAGATTTTACGGGATTTCCCCCTACCTATATTCAAGTAGGTGATAACGAAATTCTTTTGGCGGATTCTCTAAATCTGCATAAACGCATGATTCATGCCAATGTTTCCGTGAAGCTGGATGTGTTTAAGGGAATGTGGCATGTATTCCAGATGGTGCCGGTGAAAACGGCAAATGAGGCCATGGATAAAAACGCAGAGTTTATTTATGACATCTGTCGATAAAAAGAGATGATTTTTTCTCGAAAAATTTATGCTGAAAAAAAGGAATTTCCGTATAGACACCGTATATTTAAATTGTGAGCGTGTGTTTTGACAGGAGGAAGAGCTTTGACCATTCGTGAAATTATGGAGCAATGGGAAGAGGAACACCTGAGTCCCTATGCAACCTTAAGCAAGAATTCAAAAGGACGGCTGAAACCGGAGGAGCAGTGTGACATCCGCACGGTTTTCCAGCGTGACCGTGACCGGGTGATTCATTGTAAGGCATTCCGGCGCCTGAAGGATAAAACCCAGGTCTTTCTGACTCCGGAGGGAGATCATTACCGGACACGTCTGACCCACACCCTTGAGGTTTCCCAGAACGCCCGCACAATTGCCAAGGCTCTTCTGCTGAATGAAGAACTGGTGGAGGCAATCGCCCTGGGACACGATCTGGGACATACCCCCTTTGGACATGCGGGAGAGCGTGCGTTGAACGGTGTCTGTCCCTACGGTTTTGACCATAGCGAGCAGAGTGTGCGTACGGTGGACATCCTGGAGAAAAGCGGACAGGGAATGAACCTGACCATGGAAGTACGGGACGGTATCCGGAATCATCAGACGAAAGGCAATCCCAGTACCCTGGAGGGTAAAATTGTGCGCCTGTCCGATAAAATCGCTTACATTCATCACGATATGGATGATGCTATCCGGGGAGGAATTCTGACGGAATCCGATGTACCAAAGGAAATCCGGGAAGTAATCGGAGTCAACTGCGGTGAGCGTCTGGATTGTTTTATCCATGATATTATTACCACTTCTACAGGCGTGGACGATATCCGGATGTCGGAGCCGGTAGGGGAAGCAATGATGAAGATGCGTCAGTTCATGTTTGAACGCGTTTACACCAATAAAGAAGCAAAAAGTGAAGAAACCAAGGCAGAGCGGCTGGTGGTAACGTTATATGACTATTTTCTGCGTCATATGGAGAAACTGCCGGATGAGTATAAAAGGCTTATCAACGTGGGTGAGCCCTTGGAAAAAGTGGTATGTGACTATATTGCGTCCATGACGGACCGATATGCCATTGCTCTTTATGAAGAACTTTACATACCCAAATCCTGGAATCGATAGATAGGTGAAAAGATGTACTATCCAGAAGAATTAGTGGAGGAAGTACGTGCCCGGAACGATATTGTGGACGTGGTTTCCGGGTATGTGCGGATGCAGAAAAAGGGAGCCAACTATTTCGGGCTTTGCCCTTTTCATAACGAAAAATCTCCGTCCTTCTCCGTATCTCCGGCCAAACAGATGTATTATTGTTTTGGCTGTGGAGCAGGGGGAAATGTGCTGACCTTCGTGATGGAATATGAAAATTATACCTTCCCGGAGGCATTGAAATTCCTGGCTGACCGGGCCGGCGTGAAACTGCCGGAGATGGAGTTCTCTCAGGAGGCACGCCAGAAGGAAAGCCGGAGAACTCAGCTTTTAGAAGTCAACAGGGAAGCTGCAAAATATTTTTATTTTCAGCTGCGGAGCCCACAGGGAAAACCGGGCTATGAATATTTTAAGAACAGACAGTTATCAGAAGAGACCATGAAGCAGTTTGGACTAGGGTATGCCAACAAAACCAGTGATGATCTGGTGCATTACCTCCATTCCAAAGGCTATAAGGATGATTTGCTGACGGAGGCTGGACTGGCCACCTTTGACGAACGGTTCGGCATGCATGACAAGTTCTGGAATCGTGTCATGTTCCCGATCCAGGACAGCAATCACCGGGTTATCGGTTTCGGAGGCCGGGTGATGGGAGATGGGAAACCCAAATACCTGAACTCTCCTGAGACACCCATTTTTGACAAAAGCAGGAATTTATACGGACTGAATTTTGCCCGTACCTCCCGCAAGAATAATTTTATTCTGTGTGAGGGCTATATGGATGTCATTGCCATGCATCAGGCCGGATTCAACCAGGCGGTGGCCTCTCTCGGAACCGCTTTCACATCGGGACAAGCCAATATCCTGCGGCGGTACACAGAGAATATTTATCTGGCCTACGATTCCGACGGCGCAGGTGTCAACGCGGCTTTGAGAGCGATTGGCATCCTGCGGGAAGTGGGACTGACCGGAAAAATCATCAATATGCAGCCCTATAAAGATCCCGACGAATTCATCAAAAATCTGGGGGCAGAGGAATTCCAGAAGCGGATTGATGAGGCGGAGAACAGTTTTCTGTTCGAAATCCGGATTTTGCAGAGAGAATATGATCAGCAGGATCCGGAGTCCCGGACGAAATTCCAGCGGGAAGTGGCGAAGAAACTGTGTGGTTTCTCGGAGGATGCGGAACGGGACAACTACACCATTGCCGTGGCAGACAAATTCCAGATCGGTCTGGAAAATCTGCAGAAACTGGTGATCAGCTACGCTGCCCAGACGGGTCTTGCAAAGCCTATTGAGCGTCCAAAGTCCGGCGTCCAGCCCAAGAATACACCGGAGGAGAGCCGGAAGAAGGCTCAACGGCTTCTCATTACCTGGATTGCGGATGAGCCGGCTCTTTATGACAAAATCAAAAAATATATTTCAGCCAAAGACTTTACGGATCCTCTGTACAGCCAGGTGGCAGAACGGCTGTTTGCAGATCTGGAAACGGGCTCCTATCATCCTGCGGCAATCATAGATATGTTTACGGATGAGGAGCAGCAGAGACAGGCAGCGGCACTTTTTCACACGCAGCTTCCCCAATCTGAGGAAATGAACCGTGAGAAAGCGTTTCATGATATTGTATACAGCGTGAAAAAGGATTCCTACGAGTATTACAGCAGCAGACTGGGGGCGGATGTGAAGGCTCTGAATAAAGTAATCGAAGGGAAAAAAGCATTGGAAGAACTGGGAAAAACAAGAATTTCCCTGGAATAACAAGGGAAACGGAGTCATTCCGGTACAGATCGAATATTTCGTAGAATAAAGGTAAAAATAGTAATACAAAATGGAAGGATGGAACCAAAAGATGGATGAAAACACAATGGCGAGATACCAGGAGAAAGTGAAAGAACTTCTGGCACTTGCTAAAAAGAAAAAGAATGTCTTGGAGTATCAGGAGATTGTGGATTTCTTTGCGGATCTGCCGTTAGAAGATGACCAGCTCGACAAGGTACTTGAAGTTTTGGAGCAGAGCGGAATTGATGTGCTCCGGATTATGGATGAGGATGATGATGTGGAGGATGAGGAGATCATTCTCTCCGAGGAGGATGAGGTAGATGTGGAGAATATCGACCTCTCTGTTCCTGATGGCATCAGCATCGAAGACCCGGTTCGTATGTACTTAAAGGAAATCGGTAAGGTGCCTCTTCTCACTGCCGAGGAAGAAATCGAACTGGCGCAGAAAATGGAAGATGGGGTGAAAGCAGCAGAAAAGATTGCGGAACTGAAAAAGACATTGGAGGACTGTTCGGAGGAAGAAAAGGCAGAAATTAATAAACAGATAGAAGAGCAGCAGGAAATTGCAGACATCGGAGAGGATTCCAAAAAGAAACTGGCAGAGGCAAACCTGCGTCTGGTAGTCAGCATTGCAAAGCGCTATGTGGGACGCGGCATGCTGTTTCTGGATCTGATTCAGGAAGGAAACCTGGGACTTATTAAAGCAGTAGAAAAGTTTGATTACCGTAAAGGTTATAAGTTCTCCACCTATGCAACCTGGTGGATCCGTCAGGCGATCACCCGTGCCATTGCAGACCAGGCGAGAACCATCCGGATTCCCGTTCACATGGTGGAAACCATCAACAAGCTTATCCGTGTGAGCCGTCAGTTACTCCAGGAGTTAGGTCGTGAACCAACTCCGGAAGAAATTGCAGAAGAAATGAACATGCCGGTAGATCGTGTGCGTGAAATCCTGAAAATCAGCCAGGAGCCGGTTTCCTTAGAGACCCCTATCGGTGAGGAGGAGGACAGCCACCTGGGTGACTTTATCCAGGATGATAATGTACCGGTTCCCTCCGATGCAGCCGCCTTTACTTTATTAAAAGAGCAGCTGGTGGAAGTTCTGGGAACCCTTACCGAGAGAGAGCAGAAGGTACTGCGTCTCCGTTTTGGCTTAGATGATGGCAGAGCCCGTACTTTGGAGGAGGTAGGCAAGGAATTTAATGTTACCCGTGAGCGCATCCGCCAGATTGAGGCGAAGGCACTGCGTAAACTCCGCCATCCCAGCCGCAGCCGTAAATTAAAAGATTATTTGGATTAAGATCATGCAGATAGTATTATCAAAGCGAATGCAGGCGGTAGCTGCCATGGTCACGCCGGGCAGACAGCGTGTGTGTGATGTTGGGTGTGATCACGGTTATGTATCGATTTATCTGGTCCAGCAGGGAATCAGCCGGAAAGCATTGGCAACCGATGTACGAAAAGGTCCGTTATCCCAGGCTCAGATTCATATCCGGGAAGCGGGGCTGGAAGCGTACATAGAAACCAGACTCTCGGATGGACTTTCCATGATAGAGCCTGGGGAGTGTGATGCGATGATCTGTGCAGGAATGGGTGGGAAACTCATGGCACAGATTCTTTCCAACGGATTGGAAACAGCAAAACAGATGAAAGAACTCGTGTTACAGCCTCAGTCGGATCTGAAATTTTTCAGAGGGTGGCTGTACGATCACTGTTTTGTGATTGTGGCGGAAAACATGATATGCGAGGAGGGAAAATATTACCCGATGATGAAGGTTCAACCGGGAATACCTCCTGAAGAGCAGGGGCAGTGTCTGTCTCAAAAATATGGCTCCTGTCTGCTGAAAGATAAAAATGAGGCACTGCTTCAGTACCTGATCTGGCAAAGAAAGCTTCAACAGGAAATTCAAAGACAGGTATCGGAAAAAACGGTGGGAACACCGGGGGCACAGGCAAGAAGGGAATTGCGTCTGCAGCAGATCCGGCAGGAACTGGAGGACAGCACGGCTGCCCTGGAAAAAATGGGATATCACAATAATTTGTAACATATGTTATGAAAAGGAAACTACATAATGGCACAAAATGAAATGGCAAAAGTAACCATCAAGACAGATGAGGTAATTGAAAAAACCTATGCAATAGGAACGACTTATGAGAAAATTGCCGATGAATTCCAGGAAAAATACAATGGGCTGATCGCATTGTGTATCGTGAATGGCAAGATTTGTGAGCTTACCAAAAAGGTGGAACGGGATTGTACGGTTTCTTTCCTGACTTTACAGGATGAAATCGGACATAAGACTTATGAACGAACGGCAACCATGATGCTGATCAAAGCAGTGTATGATGTGTTGGAGAAAGAACAGCATGTGGAAAAGATTAAAGTGGAATTTGCCATCGGTCAGGGGTGTTTCTGCAGCTTAAAGGCAGACTTTAAGATTAAGCAGGAGTTTGTGGATCGCATCAATCATCGGATGACGGAGATGGTGGAGCAGAGAATACCGATCAAAAAGAAAAGCATCCCTCTTGAGGATGCGGTGGAACTGTTTAAAAAGCAGGGAATGACGGATAAGATAAAATTGTTTCGATATCGTCGCAGTTCTTCTGTCAATGTATATTCCCTGGATGGCTTTTATGACTATTATTACGGTTATATGTTACCGGATACGGGCTATATGAAATATTTTAACGTGATTGCTTACGAAGACGGACTGATGTTGATTTTACCTTATACCAAACAGCCGGATAAGATTGAGTTTTTTGAGCCCAGGGAAAACCTGTTTCGTACTTTGCGGGAATCCACCATCTGGAACCAATATAATGGGATTAATACCGTGGGAGATTTAAATGATTGGGTTTGTCATGGAAATCTGGCAGATCTGATTCTGGTTCAGGAAGCAGAGCAGGAACGGAAAATCGGTGAAATTGCCAAGGATATTGTGAGGCGTGGCGGTGTCAAGTTTGTTATGATTGCAGGCCCTTCTTCCTCGGGCAAGACCACATTTTCCCACAGATTGTCCATTCAGCTTCGGACTTTGGGAATGGTTCCCCATCCCATTGCACTGGACAATTATTTTGTGAACCGTGAGAACACGCCTCTGGATGAAAACGGAAACTATAATTTCGAATGTCTGGAAGCGATTGATGTGGAACTGTTTAATCAGAACATGTGTGAACTCCTGGCCGGAAAGACGGTGGAAATGCCGGAATTTAATTTCCTTACGGGACAGCGGGAGTATCATGGCAGCTTTATGAAGCTTGGAGCAGAAGATGTTCTGGTCATTGAGGGAATTCATGGATTGAATGACAAAATGTCCTACGCTTTGCCCAATGACAGTAAATACAAAATTTATATCAGTGCCCTGACCAGTCTGAACATTGATGCACACAACCGAATCTCTACCACAGATGGGCGGCTTCTTCGCCGCATGGTGAGAGATGCACGGACACGGGGGGCTTCGGCAAAGAAGACTATCGCCATGTGGCCATCGGTGCGTAAGGGAGAGGAAGAAAATATCTTTCCTTATCAGGAAAGTGCGGACGCAATGTTTAATTCTGTTTTAATTTATGAACTGGCTGTATTAAAACAATATGCAGAGCCGCTGCTCTTTTGTATTGATAAGGAAGAACCGGAGTATTTTGAAGCAAAACGATTGCTGAAATTTCTGGAATATTTCCTGGGAATTGACAGTACCAATCTCCCTCAGAATTCCATCTGCAGAGAGTTTATAGGAGGAAGCTGCTTTAACGTATAGCTTGCTTTTTTAGGATTTCTTTGCTAAGATAACCATGCAAATAAGCCGGACAGGTGTTCGCGGCTGCATCGTAAGGATGCAGGTGAGGAAAGTCCGGGCTTCACAGGGCAGGATGCCGGATAACGTCCGGTGGAGGCAACTCCCAGGCTAGTGCAACAGAGATATACCGCCACATTCGTGTGGTAAGGGTGGAAAGGCAGTGTAAGAGACTACCGTGTATCTGGTAACAGATATAGCCATGTAAACCCCATCCGAAGCAAGGCCAAACAGAGAGCGGCAGACTGGCCCGGTCTGCTCTCAGGTGGGCCGCTTGAGGCTGCTGGCAACAGCAGTCCTAGATAGATGAACACCCAACGACATAACCCGGCTTATCGTCTGGCTTATCTGCATGTAAAGGCTGAAAGGATTTTCCTTTTAGCCTTTTTTCGAGGAGGAAAAAGGCGTGGAAGAATCAGAAAGAAAACGACACATGAAAACAATGTGGGCGCTGCTGTTTATGCTTCTGGCAGTGTTTTCTTTCCTGTGTGAAATTCTCTCCGCATTATTGCTGCAGGGCAGCCTGCGGGAGGAGGTCGCCCTAAGCGATCTATATCCGGAAACCTACGAGGAAAGCTATGTATTGCCCTCCTGGACTTTGAGAGAGGCGAAACACGAGGATGGAACCCTGGTAACGGCAGCCCAGGTCCGCTCTTATTTACGGCATAGACCGTTGATCATGACCACGACCCAGGAGGATGCATGGAAAGAGCTGGTGCGGTATGACAGTATGGAGACGCAGGACACAGAGGTGGAACCCGCCATCGTACAGCTGAAAACGTCCCATCAGACCGGAAGTGGGATCATCTTACAAATCGCAGAGGATTCCTTCCTGCTTTCCACCTGTGCCCATGTGGTGGAGGAGGAGCCGGAAATCACGGTAATCTTTCAGGATGGCACTTCTGTAATGGGAACGGTTCTGGAGCGGTCAGCAGATTTTGATCTGGCATTTCTCAAAGTAGCAAGTCAGGATATTCCGTATGAAACCAGAGTGAAGCTTCGCTGCGCAAGGCTAAAGGAAGCGGCGTGGACACAATTAGCGGAGAATGATCCTGTATTTATTCTGGCATCCTCCAGGAAACCGGCAGGAGATTATTACGAAGGCTGTGTCCAGTACCGGGAAATTTATGTTCCGGAATTTGATTGTTATATGCTCTGCATTAAAAGTACTCCGATTCCGGGAATGTCCGGCGGGGGCATCTTTGATAGGCAGGGAAATCTGGTAGCCATGGTCAATGGAGGAACCGCTTCCGGACAGGTGGTGGGTCTGAGTCTTCCGGTAATGACAGGACAGTTGACAAACTTCGCTTTTGGGGTACAATAATGAGTAGCGCCGCAGAAACGGCGCTAAATGTGATGCGAAAGGATGGAAAAGACATGACAAAAATAGATATATTTTCAGGATTCCTGGGAGCAGGAAAAACAACGCTTATTAAAAAATTGTTAAAAGAAGCACTGGCAGGCACCAAGGTCGTGCTGATTGAAAATGAATTTGGACAGATCGGTATTGACGGAGGATTTTTAAAGGATTCCGGTATTGAAATCAAGGAGATGAATTCCGGATGTATCTGCTGTTCTCTGGTAGGAGATTTTGGTACCTCCCTAAAAGAGGTTCTGGATACCTATCAGCCGGAGCGTATTCTCATTGAGCCCTCCGGTGTGGGCAAGCTTTCCGATGTTATGAAAGCAGTACAGGATGTACACACCGATGTGGAAGTACAGTTGAACAGCGCAGTGGCTGTTGTGGATGCCTCTAAAGCCAAAATGTATGTGAGAAACTTTGGCGAGTTTTTCATCAACCAGATTGAGCATGCAGGAACCATCATTTTAAGCCGTACTGCAGACATCAGCAAAGAGAAGCTGGAACAGTGTGTAGAACTGATTCGTGAGCATAATCCTAAGGCAGCCATTATTACCACTCCCTGGGACGAGCTGGATGGCAAGAGGATCCTGGAGACTATTGAGGGTGCCAAGGATCTGGAAGCAGAGCTGATGGAGGAAGTGAAGAACCTTCACGATGAGCATGAACATCATCATCACCATGGTGACGATGATGACGATTGCTGCTGTGGACATCATCACGATGATGGCGATAAGCATGAGCATCACCATCATGAACAGGAGGAGCACCATCACGACCATGATCATGGCGAAGAGTGTACCTGTGGCTGCCATGACCACGATCACGATCACCATGGACACCATCATGCAGATGAGGTATTTACCAGCTGGGGCGTAGAAGGTCCTGCAGCTTATACCAAAGAAGAAATCGAAAATATTCTGGAAGAACTGGATCGTGAGAGCGAATATGGTTTTATTCTGAGAGCAAAAGGCATGGTTCCTGCAGGGGACGGTACCTGGGTATATTTCGATTATGTGCCCGGTGAGAGCAATGTCCGTGAGGGACAGGCTGATGTAACCGGTAAAATTTGTGTCATCGGTTCAAAATTGAAAGAAGAGAACCTGGCAAAGTTATTTAAAAAGTAATCATTGAGGAATTTACACATGAAACCAGTTTATATGATCACCGGTTTTCTGGAGAGCGGAAAAACCGAGTTTATCACCTTTACCATTGCGCAGCCTTATTTTCAGATTCGGGGAACAACCCTGATTTTGCTGTGTGAGCAGGGTGAGACTGAATATGACCCCAAATTACTGAAACGAAGCCGTGCAGTGGTGGAGGTTATTGAGACAGAGGAAGACTTTAATCTCAAAAATTTGATGGAGCTTGAGAAAAGGCATAAGCCGGAGCGTATTATTATTGAGTACAACGGCATGTGGAATATCAAAGATCTGAAACTGCCCATTCATTGGAGAATCGAACAGCAGATCACAACCATTGATGCCACTACATTCCCCATGTACTATACCAACATGAAGTCCCAGCTGTCTGAGATGTTACGCAAGTCCGAAATGATCATCATGAACCGTTGTGACGGAATTGAAGATCTGGGCAGCTATAAGCGTAATATGAAAGCATTGAACCAGAGAGCGGACATTATTCTGGAAAACAAAGACGGCGAAGTCGATGAGATTTTTGAGGATGATCTTCCCTATAGTCTGGATACGAAAGAACTGGATCTGGATGACAGCAGTTATGGAATCTGGTATCTGGATTCCCTGGATCATCTGGAGCGTTACGAGGGCAAGACCTTAAGCTTCGTGGCACAGGTACTGATTCCCCCCGGATTTGATCCCAAATACTTTGTGCCGGGGCGGAAAGTGATGACCTGCTGTGCAGAGGATATGACCTTTTTAGGTTTTCCATGTAAATATGAGGGGGCAGGCCAGCTGAAAAATAAGCAGTGGGTGAAGGTAAAAGCCACTGTGCATCGTGAGTACTGGAAAGACTTTGAAGGAGAAGGCCCGGTGCTGCATGCCATCAGCGTGGAACCCTGCAAGGCACCCAGGGAAGAGATTATCAGTTTCAGTTAATGGAATAAAAGAGGAACGGCTTTCTGCATTTCCACTATGGTGCAGAAAGCCGTTTTATTACATAGGAAGTTTCTTTCTATGTAATAAAACGCTTTGCAAGGATGTGCAGCTCACGGAGAAGAAGTTTATGCTGCGCCCACGCACGCAGAGAGCCGGCAAACGACTCTTTGATAGGAAAGGGTTTCTATGTCTACCGATTTACAAAAAGATGAAGTACAATTAAAAAAGCGGTTTCTGGAGCTTTATGAGAAGGCATACCAACGGAATGTTTTTCTCTTTACCGGCTTTTTAGGCCTGGCAGAGCAGGAAAGCTTCTGGCAGTGCAGCGGACAGATGAACCGGGACAGCTTTTCCCTGTCCGGGGGCATGGAGGATGCAGAGCGGGTGATGATCCGGTTCGGCAATCCTCAGGAACTGGGATATGAGCAGGAATTTCCCATTGTCTGTATGCATCTGTATCCACCCCGGAAAAAATTCGCAGAGGATCTGACGCATCGGGATTTCCTCGGAGCCCTGATGAACATGGGAATCGAGAGAAGTCTGTTGGGGGATATTCTGGTGCAGGACAGGGAGGCCTGGCTTTTTTGCAATGAAAGCATTGCTCCATTTCTCATGGAAAATCTCACCGGAGTACGCCACACCAATATAAACTGTGAGCTCCAGGAAGAATTACCGGAAATTTGTAAAAGGCAGCTTGAGACTCAGGAGTTTACCGTCGCTTCGGAACGGATTGACGCAGTGGTATCCAGGCTTTATAATATAGCGAGAAGTAACGGCGCGGCACTTTTTACTACGGATAAAGTGTGGGTGAATGGCAGACGGATGGAGAAATCAACCTATCTGCTGAAAACGCAGGATGTGGTTTCGGTGCGGGGATTTGGAAAATTTGTCTATTACGGGACTACACGGGAGACGAAAAAAGGCCGGCTTAGTGTATCCGTGGGCGTTTATCGATAAAACAAGTTGAGGGAGAAGAAGGATGGAGGCATTTCATTTCGGCTATTCCGTTATTCAGTGGTTATTTTTCTTTTATTTCTATTGTTTCTGTGGTTGGGTTTTTGAGTCAACCTATGTTTCTTTGAAAAACAGAAAATGGACAAACAGGGGATTTATGAGGGGACCGTTCCTGCCTTTATATGGAAGCGGAGCGATTATGATGCTGGTAGTATCGGCTCCGTTTCAGGATAGTGTCCTTCTCACTTATATTGCGGGAGTGATTGGAGCAACCGTTCTGGAATATGTCACCGGAGTTACCATGGAGGCATTATTTAAGGTTCGTTACTGGGATTATTCCAAACAGCCTTTTAATTTCCAGGGACAGATCTGTCTGAGTTCTTCGCTGGCATGGGGATTTCTCACCATTGCCATGACCCGGGTCGTACATAAACCTGTGGAAAGGCTGGTGCTTTCCGTTCCGGAAAACTGGCTTACTGTGATAACCATTCTTCTTACCGTCTATATTGTTAGTGACTTCACAATGGCATGGCGGGCTGCTATGGATCTGAAGGATGTACTGGTGAAAATGCAGAAAGCGAAGGAAGAACTTGAACGGGTACAGAAACGTCTGGATGTATACCTTGCCTTTGCGGCGGAGAACAATGAACTGCGCAAACAGGCCATGACAGAAAAAGTGGACAGCGTCAGAGCGAGTGCAGCTGAGAAGATGGGCAGCATGAAGAATACGGCGTCAGAGGCAGTGGACAGTGTGAAGAATCGTCTTGGTCTGGAAGAGCTTACCAACAGTATCAGTGGTAAGTTTGAGGCGTTAAAAAACAGAATGGATACAGAGAAAACCTCAGAATCTTTGCAGAATACACAGAATACAAAAGAAGAAATCGTACAGCTGCAGAAGAAATTTTCTGAGAGTCTGCGATGGAAAGAATATAACTCTGACAGAGAGCGTTCTTATCGTAGAAGCGTATTTGGCGGAAACCCTACCATGACATCTACAAAATTCCGCGAAGTTTTTGAGGAATTGAAGAAAAAAGATAAAGAAGAGAAGTAAAATGATGGAAAAGACTTTAAAAGATCTTATCGCAGACAGTGAAAAAATCTGTGACCTGTTATATACCAACAACGTTGGAAACTGCAAAGCAAGACCGGCTTCCCTAAGGGTGGAACTGCACCATGAACTTTTAAAATATGCAATTTATCTGGCAGATGCAGATGATATTCTCACACAGCATGAGGTGAATGTGATGGAAGAATATCTGGGTGTACATGTGGATCGTGTCATGGTGGAGCAGGTGAAACAAAGTGATTCTCTGGAGATGCTGTATCCCAAAGAGCGGCCTTCTATTTTTAAATATGCGGTACTGGCCGATGCCGGGCGCAAAATCACCCCGGATCCTTTTCACAATCAGAAAGCCCAGCTGCTCTATGACACCTATAACCAGTTCGGACAGCTGATTGTGGCCAATAAGCCTGATGTGAGCAGTGGTGCGGTACAGAGATACACGCAATATATGCAGATGCTGGATAAATTTCTGCGGGAATATGGTGTAAATTTTACCAGCAGCATGAAATTTTATAAAATCGTGAAAACACCTTCGGGAAATTCGGAGATCAACGGAACCCCTGCAATGGGAAAGACCGGTGGGCAGGCACCGAAAAACGTGCAGAGGATAATGCCTGCTGAGAAGGTAAAACAACCGGATGTGGCACCTGCTCTGACCCCGGAGGAACGAATTGATAAGGCATTGGAAACACTGGACAATCTGGTGGGCTTAGAGGGGGTCAAAGAGGAGGTACATAGTCTGGTGAATCTCATGAAGGTTCGTAAACTTCGGGAAGAGAAGGGTATGAAAAATACCGGTATTTCCATGCATATGGTATTTAGTGGCAATCCGGGAACCGGTAAAACCACCGTGGCGAGAATGCTGGCACAGATTTATGAGGCATTGGGTGTTCTTTCAGGAGGACAGCTGGTGGAAGTGGACCGTTCCGGACTGGTACGGGGATTTATTGGTCAGACGGCGACCAGAGTACAGGAAGTAGTGGATGAGTCTCTGGGAGGTATCCTTTTTGTGGATGAAGCTTATGCGCTTTGCGTGGGTAAAGGAGAGGGAGACTTCGGACAGGAAGCAATTGATACGCTTCTGAAAGCCATGGAAGATCACAGGGATGATCTGGTAGTGATTGTAGCCGGATATCCGGATCTGATGGAGGAGTTTTTGAACTCTAACCCGGGGCTTAAATCCAGATTTAGTAAATTTGTTTTCTTTGAGGATTATACACCGGAAGAACAGTTGAAAATTCTGAAAAGCATGTGCAAAAAACAGGATTACCAGCTGACGAAAGAAGCGGAAGAGAGAGCCTATGCATGGATGCAGGAGCGGTTTAAAAACCGTTCTGCCAACTTTGCAAATGCCAGGGATGTACGCAACTTTATGGAAAAAGCAATTTCCAAGCAGGCAGGCAGAATTGTGGAGGTTCAGAAACCTACCAAGAAAATGCTGGCAACCATTGAACTGGAAGATGTGGAGGCTGTGATTGCCGATTCTACATTGAAAGAACATACAACGGAATAAGAATGACCATAAAGAAAAGCATGCATCAGGCATGCTTTTCTTTATGGTCATTCTTTAAGGTAATGTAGTTGTGCTGTTGAAGTGCCAGATGTCTCTTGTGGACACGGAATCCGGCGCAGAATTTATTGTAGAAAAAGAATCCTAATACCAGAAAATGATTGAAAAAACCGATTTTCTGCTTGGTGGTTTTGGTATAGCAGGTTCCCCCTGCAGAAATCCCCTCCTTGTGTCTGACTGCGTCAATCAGGTCGGTCTCACAGGTGATGGCAGAGGCGATTTCAGTATAGCCCAGTCCTACGCAGTCCTCCCGGTGGGAATCGCTGCCTCCGAAATGAGGCTTCCCGTATCGATCAGCCAAAGCAGCTGCCTTGGCATTGGATTGGGGCGATTCGCAGGCGTTAAAGGTTTCAAAGAAATCAAATTGCTGACAGATGGAAGGCCGTTTTTTTCCGGTACGGGTATTGGTAAAACTCAGGAAGCGTTCACCACAGGGATGGGCCGGACCGAGAATTCCTCCGAAATAATGAACAATCTCAATGAGAATAGACACCGGGAGCCCCCGGATTTCAATCAGAGGAACTTTTACACCGGTGGGCATGATCACAAGAATATGTCCTGCATCAAGAGTGTCGTACTCGATTCCTTTTAATACAACGAAATCCTTATATTTCTGATCTTTTATATTCTTTTTCCAATGGCGGTAAGCACGATAAGAGTTATGATCGGAAATCAGCATGCCGTCGAATCCCTTTTCCTGCAGGAGCCGAATCGTGTCTTCTACCCGGATCGAGCCGTCAGGAGAGCCTTCTTTTGTGTGACAATGCATATCAAATTTCATAACACAGTTCCTTCTTATTCACTATATTTTTCTTCGCAGTATTTGCAGCGATAAATTTCCTTTTCGGGATCTGCCAGTACAAAAATATGGGGCAGTCCCTGCTCGATAGAAGTAATACAACGGGGATTTTTACATTTAATGACATTTTTGATCTCTTTTGGGAGAATCAGGCGGCGCTTTTCTACGATCTTACCATCCTTGATTACGTTCACTGTAATATTGTGGTCGATAAATCCCAAAATATTTAAATCCAAAGTGTTGATATCGCATTCCACTTTTAAAATATCTTTTTTTCCCATGAGATTACTTCTGGCATTTTTGATAATGGCAACGGTGCAATCCAGCTTATCCAATCCCAGATGATGATAGATGGAAAGACTTTTTCCGGCCTTGATGTGATCCAGTACAAATCCTTCCTCAATTTTTCCTACGTTTAACATAACAGATGCTCCTTTCCATCAAATACTCAGTCTACATGAATGCCTAACAGGGTGAGAATCAAAGCCATACGGACATAGACACCGTACTGTGCCTGCTTGAAATAAGCGGCCCGGGGATCCTCATCCACCTCTACAGCAATTTCATTGACACGGGGAAGGGGATGGAGTACCAGCATATCTTCCTTGGCCAGTTCCATTTTGTTTTGATCCAGGATATAGAAGTCTTTTAAGCGGACATAATCCTCCTCATTGAAAAACCGTTCTTTCTGCACGCGGGTCATGTAGAGAAGATCCAGAGAGGGAAGTACATCTTCAAGGCGGATTGCTTCTTCATAATCGAATCCCTTTTTCCGCAGCATGTCGGTGATGTAATCCGGTACGCGGAGTTCTTCCGGAGAGATAAAGATAAAGCGGACATTTTCGTAGCGGGACAATGCGTTGATCAGGGAGTGAACGGTACGACCGAATTTTAAATCACCACATAAGCCAATGGTGAAATTGTTTAACCGTCCTTTCAGGGTACGGATGGTCATCAGATCCGTCAGGGTCTGGGTAGGGTGTTGGTGACCGCCGTCTCCGGCATTGATCACCGGAATACCGGAATAGTGGGCTGCAACCATGGGAGCACCTTCTTTTGGATGGCGCATGGCACAAATGTCAGCATAGCAGGAGATGATCCGGATGGTATCTGCTACACTTTCTCCCTTGGAAGCGGAGGAAGATGCTGCATCGGAAAAGCCCAATGTCTGACCGCCCAGACGGAGCATGGCGCTCTCAAAACTTAACCTTGTCCGTGTGCTTGGCTCATAGAAGCAGGTGGCCAGCTTTTTGTGGTCACATGCGTGTGCGTATTTGTCCGGGTTTTTCTCAATGTCACTGGCCAGATCAAAAAGCTGTTCCAGCTCTGTGGTGGAAAAATCAAGAGGACTCATTACATGTTTCATAGTTCGGTTACCTTGTCCTTTCGTATTATTGTCAGAAATCTTTGCTTGAAAAAATCGAAGAGAAAACCTTCTCTTCGATTTTTGAATTATTCTTTATAGGATAATAAATCCGAAACGGGTTTACGCTTTGGAGCAACGGGCTCCTCGTCGGGATATCCCACAGGAATCAATGCGACTGCCTCCTGTCCTTCCGGTAAATCAAGGAGATCAGCTACAATCTGATCATCAAAAATACCCATGATCACGGAGCCAAGTCCTTTCTCATGAGCTGCCAGACAGAAGGTCTGGGAGGCAACGCCCACATCAAACATCTGCCAGCCGTCGTTTCTTCTGGTAGAATAGGAACCGTCACGTTCAAAGCCGGAACGTTTGGTGACCATACATACCACGATCAGCATGGGGGCAGAAGCGATGATTTCCCCATTCTTAGGATAAGCAGAAGTCGCCTCAGCAACGATACGATTCTTTAATGCTCCTTCCACGGCAACATAACGGGTAATCTGGGTATGCTTCCAACTGGGAGCATAGGAGGCTGTCTCAACAATTTCATCTATTAAAGCGTGATCGATGGGGGTGTTTTTAAATTTACGAATACTTCTACGAGTTAAAATACATTCCTTTGCAGTCATTGTATTCTCCTTTCCGGCGCAAAACCTGCACACATTGACTTGCTGTTTCAGTCTATTCTAACACAACAAAAATAGGGATGCAATGTACCGGAATAAATTTATGCAAAAAGAATTTACAGTGCGGTTAGAGCATGCTAAAATAGCACAGATAAGCATTTAAGAAACGGAAAATCTTGGTTTACAGGAGGGTATGAAGATGAAAGAGGTAAATGAAAACATGGGATTTGAGGAGCGGAAGCGCTGGCTGTTTTTTGGACTGCCATTCACCTTTACCAAGTATCTGGTGGGAGAGGAAATTCTGACCATCGACAGCGGGTTTTTCAAAAAGGTGGAAGATGATTGCTATATGTACAAGATTCAGGATGTGGAATTGACCAGAACTCTGGGAGAACGTATCTTTGGACTGGGTACAGTGGTTTGTCATACCGGGGATACTACCCATCCCAAGCTTTATCTGGAGCACATTAAACATGCCAAAGAGGTAAAAAATTATATTTTACAGACCTCGGAGAAGATGCGGATGAAACGCAGAACCATGAATACCCTGAACATCGGGGCAGAGGCGGAGGATCTGACCGATACGGATATGGAGTAAGAAAAGTCATGCAGTTAGATATGACGAAGGGAAGTCCCTTCAAATTAATTTTAAAATTTATTATTCCCATTATTATAGGTAATATTTTCCAACAGTTTTACAGCATGGTGGATACCATCATTGTGGGACGTTACGTGGGTGTGCAGGCTCTGGCAGCGGTAGGTGCCACAGGAACCATCGGTTTTCTGATCCTTGGATTTTCCCAGGGACTGACTACAGGATTTACCATCATCACAGGACAGCGTTTTGGTGCCGGTGATGAAGAGGGAATCAAAAAGAGTGTGGGAAGTGCCACGCTGCTGACATTGATCGTCATTGTGATTATGACCTTAGGCAGCGTTCTGTTGATGGAGCCTCTTCTTACCATCATGAATACACCGGAGGACATTTACGAGATGTCCAGAACCTATATTCTGATTATCTGCTATGGACTGGTAGGAAATCTCTGGTATAACCTGGTGGCAAGTCTGCTGCGCGCAGTGGGAAATAGTAAGGTTCCCTTGTATTTTCTTATCTTTTCTGCATTTTTAAACATCTTTCTGGATCTGCTCTTTGTAGTCAACTTCCAGATGGGTGTGGCAGGAGCTGCATGGGCTACGGTTTTATCCCAGCTTCTGGCAGGTATTTTATGCCATTTATACATCTTAAAAAAAGTTCCTTTACTCCGGGCAGAATGGAGACATTACCGGCTGGAGGGTCATTTACCCTGGATTCAGCTGAAAATCGGAATCCCCATGGCATTGCAGTTTTGCATCACTGCAATCGGAACCATAATTCTGCAGTCTGCATTGAATCTGCTGGGATCCATGGTAGTGGCTTCCTATACGGCGGCATGTAAGGTGGAGCAGCTGGTAACCCAGCCCTTCGTTGCCATGGGAGTTACCATGTCTACCTACAGCGCACAAAATCTGGGAACCAACGATCTAATCAGAATCCGTAAAGGTGTAAGGGCCGCCAACCTGATGTCCGCAGTGTATTCCGTGATTATATATGGAGTTGTCATCCTGTTGATGCCGTATCTGATTCGTCTTTTTGTCAGTGAAAATCTGGACGAAGTGCTTCACTATGCGGATATATACATTAAAGTATGCGGTCTGTTCTTCATTCCACTGGGAATGATCTTTATCTTCCGTAATGTGCTTCAGGGCTGCGGATACGGGTTCCTGCCCATGCTGGGCGGCGTTGTGGAATTGTTAAGCCGTGGTGTACTGGCAATCATGGCGGCGCACAGACTCAGCTATGTGGGTGTGTGCCTTGCCAATGCTTCTGCATGGTGCAGTGCGGGAATTTTCTTATGGATCGCTTACTATCCTTTTATGAAGAAACTTTCCTGTAGGATGAACCGGTCAGCCGCTCCATCAGAAGTCCGGTGAGAAACCAGCAGGGGGCATAATCCAGGCGTATGACTTCCCGGATATTCCAGGAAGAACGGCGGTAATTCCAGGGGCAGGAGTTTCTTTTAGTCAGATAGCTGCCACTGATGAATTCTACCGCAAAAATCAAAAATGTGTAGAGTAAGCCTCGTAACCAGATGGACTGCCGGTGTAAAATCCGGGAGAGAGGAGCAATGATTGCTCCCATGCCATAAATAGGAAACATCCAGAGGGAAGTGGTGCCGCGAAGCGCCATTTCCCTTTTTTGTAAGGATTGCATGGCAGTAAAAAGAATTTCCAGACACCAGCCGGTGATGCCACAACGCATAAAATTTTGAATAAAACGAATTGGTTTCATAGGGTTCCTTTCCAAAATGATTCTATTACAGTATAACCGGCAGGATTTGAACTATACAAAAGGAACAGAGGGAGATATGAGGATGCAGAGAATTGCATTTTGTATGGACAGAAAAAATGGAGACGGTTGTGTGGCAGCCTTTCTGGGGCAGATTTTAAAGGCAGCAGGATATACCACAGCCTGTCTGGTAGGAACGGGAAAAAAACGGGAACATTTACGGATTTCCGGCAGGGCTGTCAGCAGAAAAATGTGGGAGAGCCTGGGGGAAGAACCGGCGCAGGCTTCCACAAAGAAAAAGCTGGAACTGTTGGAACAAAAGAATCCCCAGATTCTTCTTTGGATCGGGGAAGGAGAAGAATGGGAGAAAATTCCCAAAGAGGATACAGCATGGAAAATCTTTTGGGAAAATCAATGGATTGTGCAGTCTGGAAAGGTATGGCACGGTGTCCGAAAACAACGGTTTGACTACCTGGGGCCGGGAAAGCTTATAAAAAATGTAGAATTGGATATGCCCGGGGACTGGCAGGTGGAAAATACAGCAACCGCCATTGCGTTGGCATATGCAATCAGTTTGGAGATACCGGGAACAGGAATTGATGAGAAGAAGATACGAAAAGGAATTGCCAATACTCATTGTGAGGGGTGTCTGGAACAACTCAGGAATCGTCCATCGGTCTGGATGGATCGGGCAGCGTCACCAAAAGCTGCAGAGCTTCTGTGGAATTCCGTGAGACGGATTGCCGGAAACCGTCCGGTCATTGGAATTTTAGGCTTGGAAAGAAA
Organism: uncultured Lachnospiraceae bacterium; assembly: GCA_934371505.1. GTDB lineage: Bacteria > Bacillota > Clostridia > Lachnospirales > Lachnospiraceae > UMGS2037. The sequence goes on along the minus strand of CAKRNW010000017.1, from coordinate 1,380 downwards.
AGAAGAGACGGCAGAGTTTCTGAAAGAATTTTGCTCCCCTGCCCAGATTCTTTTTACAATGTCCACAGAGAAGGGATACGGAGCCTATGAACTGGCAGAAATGGTTCGTGGATTCCAGCCCAATGTGACAGCAGTGGACAGTCCGGAGGAAGCACTGGAAATTGCCCGGCTTTTTGCAGGAGAGGGACAGACCACCGCATCCGAGATGCCGCTTCTCTTAATTGTCTGCCCCCGAGAGTTACAGGAAAAAATGAGAAAAGTTATTTCTGATTGGAAAATGCCGCATTCCTGGCCGCATCAAAAGTTGTAACGCTGACGGGACCGAAGGTGGAAGTTTTGTACACTGGAACCGGAGTATTAAACTCATTAAAATACACATAGTCCGAGGTAATGTTGATGTTGGTAAAGGCGCCCTCTGCTACCTGTTCTGCACCACTGCCATCTATGTGCATCCTCATGAAAGAGGGAGATCTGCCAGCCGTCTGATAGTAAATCATGTCGCCGTATAAATTATAAAAATCTACCCGGTCTTTGGTCAGGATTTCCATAGTGTTCGTGGAAAAGCAATAACGGCACAGATGGTAATTAGACTCTAAGTCCATGAAATACACATAGTCGCCGTCCACAATGGGATCCCACAGATTGTGTTGTAAGACCAGATCTAAATCACCGGTGGATGGATTCAGGGTGTAAAGATAGTGGTTTTCTTTTGTCCCGTTTAAGTAGATCTGCCCGTTGGATACACAGGCTGCGGTGAGGGGATAATCACTGAGGGACTGTTTGGCTTTGCCATCAATTCCGCAGCGTTTCAGAGTGGAAAAAGTTTCATCATCGTAGTTTTCATAATATAATTCATTTCCGAACAGTAATAGCATAGAGGTATCGGTACGATCCAGGCAGGAAAAATTCTTGCCGTTATGTGTCAACCGATACAATCCCCTGGTATTTCCCAACATGGCCATGCCGGATGATGCAGAGGAGCCCTGCTGATAACAGTAAAGATAATTTTCATCTGCATTCAGATAGGAAGAAACGGAACTTTTCAGTTTCTTCATATTGGTTTCATCACTGTTCATGGAATACAGGGCATAACCATCATAGGCATTGGCGAAATAGACGATGCCGTCCAGTTCACAAAACAGACCCTTGTTATATAAATTGCCTGCAGTGTTGCCTACCACCGTTCCGTCATTTCGTTTGACCTGGTGTCCCCAGAGACTCAGAAGATACAGGAAAACAAACACCAGAAGAATAATCAGTAGGGGAATAAAATTTTTACTTTTTTTTGACATAAATTTTACCTCGCTTATGATCATTATACCCCTTGAAAGGCTTGCTATCAAGATAGGGATGGTATAAGATAAATAGTATTAAAAACAT